>DATLGV010000516.1:0-4727 GCA_035540275.1 Acidovorax sp.
GCGCTATCCGCAGGCCCTGCTGGACACCGAAGACCCCCCGCTGCTGCTCTACCTCATGGGGCCTGCGGATAGCGCAGGTCCCCCAGGCTCACGATGGCCCGCGCCGGCCCTTGCGGCGCGGCGCCGGCAAGCCACTGGGCCGTGGCCTGCCACAGGGCCTCCCACTCTAGCGGAATCTCGCACAGGGCACGCGCCTGGGCAGCGGGCACGCAGTGCTGCAACGCCGCCTCGGTCTGCTGGAAAATGGATTGCGGCAGACCGAAGCGCGCCAGCAGGCGCCGCGCGGCGCCATTGCCCACGCCAGGCGTCAGGGTCAGTCGCAGCCAGGCGCCCAGCTCATCGTGGTCCATGAAGCTCCCCGATACGGCCGCCGCAGTGCGGGCTCCCGCACCGCCACGCAGAGGTCACCGGCCAATGGTGCGTTACTGAGGGTTGATCAGGCGGTCACCGACGCGCACGCCGTTACGGATTTCCAGCAACAGCACATAGGACACGCGCTCGAAGGTGCGGAACACCATGGCCGTGCCGTTGACTTCGCTGGGCAGCTTGACCATGGCCTTGTTGTCGTCGGTCATGTCCTTGATGCGCTCCCCCTTGGTGAGCAGGCTGAGCACATGGCCAGGCTGCAGGCCGTCCTGCGCCCCCATATTGATGGCCACCACCTGGTTCTGAGCGGCATAGGCGACCGCAGAACTGCCGTAGATGGACACCACGCGGGCATCGACCTCGATCTCGGGCGCCCGAGGGGTGTAGCTCAGGAAGGGGCGGGCCGGCGCGGGCAGAAGGCGGTCGCCTGCACGCACTTCTTCCTTGGTGGCAGAGAGATTGACGGTGGCGGGAATGTATTCCGCCGTGTATCCGCCCTTGCCGTTGGGAATTTCTTCGAACGATTCGCCGCGCACCAGTTCTGCCTTGCCCAGGTACTGGGCCTCGTACCCCAGCACTTCGCGCGTGACGGGGTCCTTGAGGGCGACGGCATTGCGGAACACGCGGTAGTAGCGGGGCTGCCCGGCCTCCGCCAGCATGGGCGATGCGGCATCCCCGCGCACATAGACGCGGTCGCCTGCGGCCATCAACACGCGCTCTTCGGTGGTGGCGATCACGCGCGGAGCCTGCAGCAGCACCTGCTCGTCCACCACCAGGGGCTCCACCAGGAAGGGCTCGATCAGGTGCTGCTTGAGCGTGGGCAGCGCGGAATCGATCAGGCTGTCGCTGCGCGTGCGCGGCGAGATGCGCACGGTTTCGGGTTCGCTCGCGCGGCTGGTGCTCAGGCGGGCGTAGCCGCCTTCCTTGATGAGGTACAGCGTCTGGCCCGGGAAGATCAGGTGCGGGTTGGGGATGGCCTTGAGGTTCATGCCCCACAGCTCGGGCCAGCGCCAGGGGCGCTTGAGGTACATGCCCGAAATGCCCCAGAGCGTGTCGCCCCGCTTGACGGTGTAGGTATCGGGGGCGTTGGGGGCCAGCTCTTCGAGCGGTACACCCCGCTCGGACACCTGCTGCGCCGTGGCGCGCTGGCCGCTGGAGATGGGGTAGTTCTGCGCCTGGGCCGGCATGACCAGCAATGCGCCAGCCATGATGGTGAGCGCACCCAGGGCGGTCCGCCGCACGCTGGTGAATGCCGTCATGTTGTTCCTTTTCTCATGCATTGGGAAACGCCCCCTCGCTGGCACCTCGGCGCACAAAGCAGGCGTGCAGCCGGGCAAATACGTTACAAAGCTTCTTAGATTCTCTGCTCAAGCCCTTGATTCGGCAACGATTATTGGCTCGCAGGGCAGCAGTAGGCCGCAAAAGTGGCGAAAATAGCGACATCTCTTACCTGCAGCCATGGCAATCCTTCCCATTCTCTGTTACCCGGACCCCCGGCTCCACAAGGTCGCCCGCCCCGTCCAGGCGGTGGACGACCGCATCCGCACGCTGGTCGCCGACATGCTGGCCACCATGTACGACGCCCACGGCATCGGCCTGGCGGCCACCCAGGTGGATGTGCATGAGCGGCTGGTGGTCATCGACGTCTCGGAAGAGCGCAACCAGCCCCTGGTGCTGATCAACCCCGAACTGGTCTGGACCAGCGCCGAAAAGCACCTCAACGAAGAAGGCTGCCTGTCGGTGCCCGGCATTTATGACGGGGTGGAGCGTTTTGACGCGGTGCATGTGCGGGCGCTGGACGACCAGGGCCAGTCGCGGGTGATCGAGGCAGACGGCCTGCTCGCGGTCTGTGTCCAGCACGAGATGGACCACCTCATGGGCAAGGTGTTTGTCGAATACCTCTCGCCCCTCAAGCGCAACCGCATCAAGACCAAGATGGTCAAGCAGCAGCGGGAGGCGCGCGGGTGATGCGCGCAGCGCTCTGTACCCGTCGCGGTGTCGGAGTGCTGGCGCTGGTTGCGCTGGGGTGTCTGCTGGCGGGCTGCGCGCTGCCGGCCCGTGAACAGCCCGGCGCATTGCGGGCCGACGTGATCGCCCGCCTGGGCCCCCCCTCGGCCACGATTGCCTTGCCGTCCGGGGAGCGCTTGCTGTACTCCGAACTGCCCGCCGGGTTTGCCGCCTACAACCTCGACTTTGACGCCAGCGGCCGGCTGGTGCGCAACGAGCAGGTGCTCACGCAGCAAGGGTTCGAGAGCCTGCCCGTCGGCCGCTGGACCCGCACCGACCTGCAAAATACCTTTGGAATGCCCGTGCGTGTCGAGCAGGTGGCCCGCTTTGACGGCGACATCTGGACCTACCGTTTCAGGCAGAACTCGGACCTGCGCCAGGCCCATGTGCACCTGGATCGCCAAGGGGTGGTGCGCCAGGTGCTGTTCACCGACGAACTGCCGAATTTTGACAACGCGCGCGACTGACCGGCGGCTCGGCTGAGTCACTGCGTCCCGCGCCCCACCTGAGCCGATCGCCGTTTTCATGAAAGTCATTTTTGCCGGTACGCCCGAATTCGCCCGCGTGGCCCTCGAGCGGCTGTTGTCCGCAGGCTTCACCGTCCCGCTGGTGCTGACGCAACCTGACCGCCCTGCAGGCCGGGGCATGAAGCTGCAGGCGTCCCCCGTCAAGCAATGCGCGCTGGAGCATGGCATCGCTGTCGCACAGCCACGCAGCCTGCGCCTGGACGGTAAATACCCCGACGATGCAGCCGCAGCACGCGAGGCCCTGCTGGCCGCGCAGCCCGATGTGATGGTCGTGGCCGCCTACGGGCTGATCCTGCCGCAGTGGACCCTGGATCTACCGCGCCTGGGCTGCCTGAACATCCATGCCAGCCTGCTGCCGCGCTGGCGTGGTGCCGCCCCCATCCACCGCGCCATTGAGGCAGGCGATGCCGAGACCGGCGTCACCATCATGCAGATGGACGCAGGGCTGGACACGGGCGACATGCTGCTGACCGAGCGCCTGCCCATCGCCCCGGGCGACACCACGGCCACCCTGCACGACCGCCTGGCCGCGCTCGGCGGGCGCATGATCGTCGAGGCGCTGGAACTGGCCGCCTGCGGCGGCCTCACTGCCGTGCCGCAACCGGCCGACGGCATCACGTACGCCCACAAGATCGAAAAGGCAGAGAGCACCATCGACTGGACGCTGCCCGCATCCGTCATTGGCCGGCGCATCCGGGCGTTCGATCCTTTTCCGGGCGCGAGCACCGAGTGCAACGGCGAGACAGTCAAAGTCTGGAGCTATGCAATTGATAGCACCCAAGGTACACCCGATCAGCGTCCTGGGCAGATTTCTGCCGTGCACGATGCGGGCGTGACCGTGGCGTGTGGTGAAGGCACGGCCCTGCGCCTGACCACCTTGCAACGCGCGGGTGGCAAGCGGCTGGCGGCGGCGGATTTCTTGCGCGGTTTTGACCTGCAGCCCGGCATGGTGCTGGGCGCGCCCTCTGCATGAGCGTGTCGGCTGCGCTGGGCCGCACGCTGCGCCACCCCTCTTTTCGCCTGGCCGCCACTGACATGGCGGGCACATCCCTGGGCATTGCGGCCTGGGGCCTGGTCACCGGGGTGGCCATGGTCAAAAGCGGCATGTCGGTCGGCATGGCGGTGTTCATGTCGCTGCTGGTCTACGCCGGCAGCGCCCAGCTCGCCGTCATTCCACTGCTGTCGGTGGGGGCCCCGCTGTGGGTGATCTGGCTCACGGCCGCCTGCGTGAACCTGCGCTTTGTGATCTTCAGCAGCATGTGGCGCAGCTACTTTGCCCACCTGCCGCTGCGCACACGCATGGCCATCGGTTATTTCAGCGGGGACGTGATCTACGTGGCGTTCATGAAGCGCTTCCCCGAGCCACGGCCTGCTCCCGAGCAGGTGCCGTATTTCTGGGGCGCCGCCACCACCAACTGGCTGGCGTGGCAGGTACCGTCGATCGCGGGCATCTTTCTGGCCAATGCCGTGCCCCTGTCCTGGGGGCTGGGTTTTGCGGGGGTGCTGGCTTTGCTGGGCGTGCTGCTGTCCTTGCTGTTTGACCGCGCCACCTGGCTGGCCACCGGCGTTGCGGCTGCGGCGGCAATCGCGGCGTTTGCGCTGCCCCTGAAGCTCAACATCCTGGTGGCCCTGGCCGCTGCCGTGGCAGCAGGGTTGCTGATGGAGGCCGTGGACCGCCGCCGCCAACCCGAGTTGCTGCTGGTGCCGGCCGACAGCGTCATGCCGCCCGAGGAGCGCGAGCATGTCGAGGCGGGCGATGTGGTGCCGCTGCGCGAGGAACGCCATCCATGAACTGGTCCTGGACATACCCTTTCCTGGCCACAGTAG
>DATLGV010000517.1:0-4599 GCA_035540275.1 Acidovorax sp.
CGTCAACCTGGGCCAGGGATTCCCGGACTTTGAATGCGCCCCCGAGCTGGTGAACGCCGTCACCGCCGCCATGCAGGCCGGCCATAACCAGTACCCGCCCATGACCGGCGTGCCCGCCCTGCGCGAAGCCGTGGCTCGCAAGATCGAGGCGCTGCACGGCCGCGCCTACAACCCCAACACCGAAATCACCATCACCGCGGGCGCCACGCAGGCCATCATCACCGCCATCCTGGCCACCGTGCACGCGGGCGACGAGGTGATCGTGCTCGACCCCTGCTACGACAGCTATGTGCCCAACATCGAGCTGGCCGGAGGCAAGGCCGTGCGCGTGCCGCTCACACCCGGCACCTTCCGCCCTGACTTTGCCAGGATCAGCGCGGCCATCACGCCCCGCACCCGCGCCATCCTCATCAACAGCCCGCACAACCCCAGCGCCACCATCTGGACGGCCGAGGAAATGAGCCAGCTCGAAGACCTGCTCGCCCCCACCGACATCCTGCTTATCAGCGACGAGGTGTACGAGCACATGGTGTTCGACGGCGCCGAACACCAAAGCGCCGCACGCTTTGCCGGCCTGGCCGCCCGCGCGTTCATCGTCTCCAGCTTTGGCAAAACCTTCCACGTCACCGGCTGGAAGGTCGGTACCGTGGCCGCCCCCGCCGCGCTGACGGCCGAGTTCCGCAAAGTGCACCAGTTCAACGTGTTCACCGTCAACACACCGGTGCAGCATGGGCTGGCAGCCTACCTGCAAGACCCCACGCCCTACCTGCAGCTGCCCGCGTTCTACCAGGCCAAGCGCGACCTGTTCCGCGAAGGGCTGGCAGGCTCGCGCTTCAAGCTGCTGCCCAGCACCGGCAGCTACTTCCAGTGCGTGGACATCTCGGCCATCAGCGATTTGAACGAGGCCGATTTCTGCCAGTGGCTCACCCGCGAGGTGGGCGTGGCGGCGATTCCGCTGTCCGCGTTTTATGGCGACGGGTTTGACCAGCGCGTGGTGCGGTTCTGCTTTGCCAAGAAGGACGAGACGCTGCGCGCCGCGCTGGAGCGGCTGCGCAAGCTGTAATCCATAGGGCGGTCCTCAAGCAAGGGCTCTTACTTCGTCTGCCGCGCCAGCCACACACCCGCAGCCGCCAACGCCATCCCTGCCAGTGCCCACCCGCTGAGCGTTTCGCCAAACATCGCCCAGGCGATCAACGCCGTGGTGGGCGGGGTCAGGTAGAACAGGCTGGCCACGTTCACTGCACCGCCCCGGCGGATGAGCCGGTTCAGTAGGCTCACCGCCCCCAGCGACAGCACCAGCACCAACCAGCCCAGAGCGAACACGAACTCGCCGGTCCATGTGACGGCCATGGACTCCGTGGCGTACGCCAACACTGCCATGGCGACGGCGCATGGCAGGTACTGGATGACCGAGCCCGTGCGCAGATCGAACGAAGGGCAGAACCGCTTTTGGTACAGCGTACCGGCGGTAATGCCCAGCAAGGCCACCACCGCAGGCAGCAGCATGCCGGCCAGAGTGCCCGCGGGTACCGTGGCAACCTTGCCCGCCACCACCAGTGCCACGCCACTGAACCCCAGCACCAGCCCGGCCCACTGCGCAGGCCGCACCTTCTCACCCAGCCAAGCGCCCGCCACCAGGGCGGTCAACAGCGGCTGCAACCCCACCACCAGGGCCGTGATGCCCGACGGCAGCCCATGCCCGATGGCCATGAACACCCCACCCAGGTACACGCCATGCACCAGCAGGCCCGACACCGCGATGTGTGCCCGGGCCCTGCCCGCCGGTGGCCAGGGTGCACGCACCAGCGCCACCACGGCCATCATGAGCACGGTGACGATGGCAAATCGCAGCGCAAGAAAGGTCAGCGGCTCCACATAGGGCAGGCCCAGCTTGGCGCCGATGAAACCCGTGCTCCAGAGCGCGACAAAAAGCAAGGGAGCGAGCGAATCCAGCGGACTCGAAGCGCTGGCATGGTGAGGCGTGGCCTGGGTCATGGAAGGATGGAACGAAGGGGCATGAAACGGCGCGGTCGCTGGAGCGCAGGAAAGGGTGGGCAAGACACGCAGGGCATGCCATCACAGCAGGCCATCAGGCGAGGATGATCGCAGCTTGTCAATGTTTTCGCTCCAGGTCGGCACATGCAAAACTGATTGGTGGTGATCACGAGGCACCCACGCTGCACGGCAATGCCCTATGCCAATAGCGAACGGATACGGCGACCGCACGGAGGGCCTGTTCAGCCTTCAGAAGAGATCGCCGCTGAACCTGGGAATCTCCGCCACCTGCCCCAGCAAGAAATCCGCCCTGGCCACAATGTAGTCGGCCAGGGCCCGAACAAAGAGCCGCTCCGCCTCCACGTACACCGGGTCCAGGGCCTGCGCCCTCGCCTCCTCCCGCGCCCATTCGCAGAGCTGTCTCAGTTCGCGCGCGAACGTGCGCCTGGGGAATCCCAGCCGCTCGCAGAAGTCGGCCAGCGCGAATGATTTCACGGACGGCAGCGCGAACTCGTCGCCGAACGCCATCGCCAGTTCCTGATCGATATGGCGGGCGTCGTACACGGCCACGCTGACCAGGTCGTAGAACGGCGCCATCGCCAAGGCATCACCCCGCCCGAAGAAGGAGATGTTCTTGCCATGCGCATCGCTGTTGCCCAGCAGCAGAGTGGTGATCGCCCAGAAGGCCATCTGCCGGATGCCGACGGCTGCATTTGACAGATGTGGCCGCAGCGTGGACAGAGCCTCGAAGCTGGCGCCATCGCGGATGTGCCGCACGTCTTCTGCATTGCCCAGCGGACGCTCGTACTTATGCGATACGGGAAGGTTCAGAGCCTGGCAGCCGTCGATGACGTGCAGTCTGCGCACATTCCCGTCGTCACACACCCGGTCGAAGCGTTTGACGCACAGGACGGGCGCGGGCACGCGCAGGATCTCCACCTCGGCCGCCCAGTTCTCCTTCAAACGCCGCTGTCCGAGCCGGTTGGCCAGTCGCATGCAGAAATGTTCGTTGGCCACCATGCAGGGCAGCTTGTCACTCAAAGGCTCGGGCTTGAGGATGTGCGTCGACGAGAGCGCACCATCGGCCAGGGACAAGGCGTCGCCTTCGCGCAGCACCAGCAGCTTATCTTGGTAGCCCGCTACCGACATTCGAACCCTGTCGTCCCATATCGCGAACGGAATCCTGTTGCGCTCATCGATGCGCTGCTGCAACTCGGCAAGCGCCACAGGGCGCCGCTGTGCCTCTTGCGCCTGCGGCATTTGTCCTGCGGGCAGAAAGCTCAGGCCCCCCGCCGTCTCGCGGCCCAGCACCCGGATCAGGCCAAAGATATTGCTCTTCTGGACATGAGTGAAACTGGAGACTACGTCCAGCGCCCGCCCTTCTGGTAGCAGGTTGTCGATGAAGCGCCGCACAGCCACTGCAGACACTTCGCCGTCGAGGGGGATATGCGGCGACAGCTGGAATCGGTGCGCTCGCTGGCGCCAAGGTGCGCTGTACGCGAAGCTGAATTGATCCAGCTCGGGATCGAACGCGAGCCGCCCGACCAAGTCGGTGCCGAAGAACACATCGAGCGCAAGATCCTGGCCCCGGGCAGGAAATGCACTGCTCATTCGGACCCCTGCTGCGCCAGGTCCTTGAGCTTCAGCGCCTGTTCCCTGGAAACGAGCAACACCTCCAGCCCAAGTCCCTCCAGAACCTTGAAGAGGCGGTCGGTGGTAATTGACTTTCCGTTCTCCAGGCGCGACAGCACATCGGCCGAGACACCGCAGAACGCGGCAGCATCGTCGATGCGCATGCGTGCCTGTGCCCGCGCGTTGCGTACGGCCACCCCCAGCCCATCGAGGCTTTCAATCCGGGGATCGCTGGTGGGATGCGTGGAGGGAAGACGCCGTGCCATGCTCAACTATAGTTCTGGAATGGCGGAACTATAGTTGACCTCGAGGGACTTGTCGATAATATTTCGCATTAACGGAACTATTGGAGAATCCCTGGGGGATTGCCAATTATTTCGTCATTCCGAAACAAAACTTATCAATTCTCTCGTGAGCCACCAGCTGGAACCGAGATATTGCCGCCTTGAGGGAGCTTACGAAGGCCGTGGCCGGACAGGCCGGGCAGAGGTGCCGGGCGGTTGAGGCGGAATTGCGCAGTTCCTTGAGCCAGCCGATGAGCTCCGGGGCAAGCGGCGCATCGTATCCATGGCGGGCCCGGTTTTGTTGGCGGGAATGCGCCAGCGGTTGAGGTTCCAGCAGAGCACTGATCATGATGTCCACGCAGGGATGCATGGCAACTGAAACGGAGTGGCGCCCCGTGAGTCGTCAAAGCAAGACGATGTCGTACTGCTCCTGCCCCATCGCGCTTTCGGCCTGCAGCGAGATGGGCTTCTTGATGAAGTCCGACAGGCCCGCCAGGTGCTGGCTTTCTTCATCGAGAAAAAGTTCGACCACCCGCGCCGACGCCACCACGCGGAACTCGCGCGGGTTGAACTGGCGCGCTTCGCGCAGGATCTCGCGCAGGATGTCGTAGCACACGCTGCGCGCAGTCTTCACGCTGCCCTTGCCCTGGCACACCTCACAGGGCTCGCACAGCATGTGGGCCAGGGA
>DATLGV010000518.1:0-3153 GCA_035540275.1 Acidovorax sp.
GTTCGTGTCCCTCGGGCGGGGGCTGGTGTGTCTGCATGGCTTGCAGGGCATTCAGGCCCAGGTTGATCACCACCTGCTCCAGCAGCACGCGGTCGGCATGCACCTGCAAACGGGCTCCGGCCTGCTCGACGCGCACCGGAATCCCCTGGCGGCGTGCCTCGGCGCGCAGCAGCAGCTCCAGCGACTGCTCCACGATGGCCGACAGGTCGCAAGGCTCGCGGCTTTCAGGGTGCTGGCGCACCCAGCGGCGGATGCGGCCCACGATGTCGGCGGCCCGCTGCGCCTGGGCCGACAGGGCCTCCAGGCTGTCGTTCAGGGGGCCGGTCTTGCCCTGAGCGGCCAGTGCCCGTGCAGCGGCCGCGTAGTTGACCAGGGCCGCCAGTGGCTGGTTGAGCTCGTGCGCCAGGGTGGAAGCCATCTCGCCCACCGTGATCACGCGCTGCACCCGCTGCAGCTGGGTCTCGCGCTGCTGCTGCTGTTCCTCGGCCCGCTTTTGCGCGGTGATGTTGACCACCGAACTCATCCAGCCGATGTGCTGGCCGCTGCCGTCGACGAGGCGCGTGGTGTAGAACATGGTGTACACGTCCGACCCGTCCCGGTGCCTCAGGCGGTTCTCGCGGCCCTGGGGAAACGCGTTGCCGGCCAGCACGGTATCGCTGTCGTTCCAGTGGCGGTCCAGTTCGTCAGGGTGCCAGTAGGGGTAGGGCGGCAGCTGGCCGATGAGTTCGTCGGCCCGGTAGCCCACCATGTCGCACATGGCGGTGTTGACATAGACGATGCGCCCCTCAAGATCGCGGGCGCGCATGCCCACCAGCAGCGAGTCCTCCATCGACTGGCGGAACGCCTGGGCCTGCTGCAACGCATGCGTGCGCTCCTGCACGCGCTGCTCCAGTTCGATGCGGGCCCGCCGGTTTTCGGCCAGGCGCCGCTCGCGCAGCTGCCAGTACAGCGCGCCCAGCACCAGCAGCCCCGATGCCAGCGTGGCCAGGGCCCAGGCCTGTTGCCGTGCCAGGGCCACCATCCGGCTGTCGGCGGTGACGGTGAGGGTCCAGCCCAGGTCGGGCAGTTTTTCCTCAAAGGCCAGGTATCGCTTGCCGCCCGGGCCGTCCAGACGCAGTTCGGCGCCGGGTGGGTCGTCCTGTGGGTGCCAGGACCAGGGCACGGGGCGTGGGGTCCAGCCCGTGCCGTACTGTTCGTCGTGTTGCAGTTGCTGCACGGCAGAGGGGGGCACGGGGCGGCTGGTGCGGTAGAGCCAGCCGGGTACCGAGCCCAGAAAGACAATGCCCCGCTCGTCCGTCACAAACACCGGGTCGCGCAGTTGGGCCCACGGGTCCGAGATGGGTTCCATGCGCACCTTGACCGCCACCACACCGATCACGCGGCCCGCCTCGACCACGGGTGCAGAGACAAACAGGCCGGGCTCGCCGGTGGTTTTGCCCACGCCATAGAAGCGCCCCGCCACGCCTGCAAGGGCGTCGCGGAAGTAGGGGCGGTTGCCGTAGTTCTGTTGGACAAAGCTGTTGGGCGTGTCCCAGTTGCTGGATGCGAGCGTGAGTCCTTGCGGGTCCATCAGGTACAGCATGTCGGAGCCCGCATGCTGGTTCACCGCCTGCAGGTAGGCGTTGGCGGCGTCGCGCACGGCCTGCGATGCGGGCTGCTGCAGCAACTGGCGCACCAGCGGGTGCTGTGCGGCCGTGAAGGGCAGATAGTTGTAGCGCGTGGCCACGCCGCGCAGTGCCAGGGCCTGCACCTCGCCCAGGCGGCGCAGGTTGTCCCACTGGGCATCGCGTTCACTTTGCTCGGCCCATTCACCCGCGCCCCCTATCAGCAGCGCGGACAGGCACAGCAGCACGGCAATGAAGCCCGCACGCCGGGTGGGCAGCCAGCGGCGCAGTGTGCCCTGCGGGACGGGCCAGGCGGGCGCTGCGTGCACGGTGGGTAAGGGGTCGGGTGCCGCGGTAGGCCTTGCGGGTGCGTGTCAGCCGCCGTGCTTGTCGGCTTCCGACGTGAACGCGTCGGCAAAGAACTCCTCGGGCGGCAGGCCGCGCTGGGCACTGTAGGCATCGCGGGCGGACTCGACCACGATGGGTGCGCCGCAGGCATAGACCTGGTGGCCCGAGAGGTCCGCAAAGTCGTCCAGTACCGCCTGGTGCACAAAGCCGGTGCGGCCGGTCCAGCCGTCTTCGGGCAGGGCGTCGGAGATGACCGGTACGTAACGCAGCCAGGGCAATTCAGCCACGCGGGCCTGCACCCAGTCGGCCAGGTACAGGTCGCCAGGACGGCGGCCGCCCCAGTACAGCACGGTGGGGCGGCTGATGCCTTTGAACTGCAGGTGCTCGATCAGCGCCTTGACGGGGGCAAAGCCGGTGCCGGAGGCCAGCAGCACGATGGGCTTGGCCGAATCTTCGCGCAGGAAGAAGCTGCCGAAGGGGCCTTCGACGCGCAGGATTTCCTTCTCTTTCATCGCACCAAAGACATGGTCGGTGAACTTGCCGCCCGCCATGTGCCGGATGTGCAGTTCCACGCCCGGCGCCTCGGCCTGGGTGTGCGGCGCATTCGCCATCGAATAGGCGCGGCGTGCACCGTCGCGCAGGATGAATTCGATGTACTGGCCCGCGTGGTAGCGGAAGGTGTCTGCCGCAGGCAATTGCAGGCGCACCTGCATCACATCGTGCGACTTCTTTTCGAGCGAGGCCACGCGCACCGGCATTTTCTTGACCGGGTAGGCGCTTTCGTCGGTGACCTGGCGCGATTCGAGCACCACGTCCGTCAAGGGCTGTGCGCAGCAGGTGAGCACCAGACCCGCGGCCTCTTCGTCGGCCGTGAGGGCCTTGGACTGGTGGGCGCCGTGCTGCACCGTGCCGCTGATTTTCTTGCACTTGCACGAGCCGCACGCGCCGTCCTTGCAGCCATAGGGCAGGCCCACGCCGCTGCGGATGGCGGCGGCCAGGATGGCTTCGCCCGCGTTGGCACTGAAAGCGCGGCCGCTGGGCTGCACGGTGATCTGGAACGCTGCGGTGGCGGCAGCTTCGGCGCTGGTCATGTGTGGGTATCCTTGGAGTCGTCTCTGGCTAAGCAAACGGACTGATTTTGCCTTCAAACCAAAACCCCCTGGGCGCCCTGCCCGCCCGCTTTCGCCGCGAACGCCTGCTC
>DATLGV010000519.1:0-2120 GCA_035540275.1 Acidovorax sp.
GGAGGAGTGGATGCGTCGGGTGCGCCGCATGGGCTCGTGCCCATGCAAGCAGCCGGGGCGTCAAAGCTCCGAGTTCATCGGCCCGATTTCACTCCAACCCTGCGGGCAAGTGCCTTGCCGGGCGGTCTGCGGCGTTGCGGCGCTTGCCAATAGCATGGGCTATTGGCAAGCGCCGCGCCTAGCAGCCCATCCCGGCAAGGTACTTGTGCGACTCCACAAAGACTTTGAACAGGCTCTTATGCTGCATCCGCATAAACCTGCATGCCAGCCGCCCACGCCATCGGGTACCCTTGTTTTTGCTTTCCGCCCAGGACTTCCAGGATTTCCGCATGACACAGAACATTTCCGCTGCCGAACAGGCCCTGCGCGACGCTGCGCGCGAATACCATCGCAACCCCACCCGGGGCAAGATTTCGGTCACCCCCACCAAGCCCTTGTCCAACCAGCGCGACCTGTCGCTGGCCTACTCGCCGGGCGTGGCCTACCCGTGCCTCGACATCGCCGCTGACCCCTCCAAGGCGTTTGACTTCACCTCGCGCGGCAACCTGGTCGCGGTGATCACCAACGGCACGGCGGTGCTGGGCCTGGGCGACATCGGCCCGCTGGCAGCCAAGCCGGTGATGGAAGGCAAAGGCTGCCTGTTCAAGAAGTTCGCAGGCGTGGACGTGTTCGACATCGAACTGGCCGAGCGCGACCCCGACAAGCTCATCGAAATCATCGCCAGCCTGGAGCCCACGCTGGGCGGCATCAACCTCGAAGACATCAAGGCGCCCGAGTGCTTCTACATCGAGCGCGAACTCAGCAAACGCATGAACATCCCGGTGTTCCATGACGACCAGCACGGCACGGCCATCATCAGCAGCGCGGCGCTGCTCAACGGCCTGGAGCTGGTGGGCAAGCAGATCGACCAGGTCAAGATTGCCGTTTCGGGCGCTGGCGCGGCCGCCATTGCCTGCCTGAACGTCATGGTGGGCCTGGGCGTGAAGGTGGAGAACATCTTTGTGTGCGACTCCAAGGGCGTGATCTACGAAGGCCGCCCCGGTGGCTACGACGAGTCGAAAGCGGCCTACGCGCAAAAGACCGATGCCCGCACGCTGGCCGATGCGGTCAACGGCGCCGACGTGTTCCTGGGCTGCTCGGCCCCCGGCGTGCTGACGGCCGAGATGGTCAAGACCATGGGCCCCAAGCCCATCATCCTGGCCCTGGCCAACCCCGAGCCCGAGATCCGCCCCGAACTGGCCAAGGCCATCCGCCCCGACTGCATCATCGCCACGGGCCGCTCGGACTACCCGAACCAGGTCAACAACGTCCTGTGTTTCCCGTACATCTTCCGTGGCGCGCTGGACTGCGGCGCCACCAAGATCACCGAAGCCATGAAGCTGGCCTGCGTGCGCCAGATCGCCGACCTGGCCAAGGCCGACATCAGCGAAGAAGTGGCCAGCGCCTATGCGGGCAAAGAGCTGACCTTTGGTCCCGACTACCTGATCCCCACGCCCTTCGACTCGCGCCTGATCCTCAAGATCGCGCCCGCCGTTGCCAAGGCCGCTGCCGAATCGGGCGTGGCCACCCGCCCCATCGAAGACATGGAGGCCTACAAGGAAACGCTGTCGCGCTTTGTCTACCAGACCGGCATGCTGATGCGCCCCGTGATCAACGCGGCCAAGGCCCTGCCCGATGCGCAAAAGCGCGTGGCCTACGCCGACGGTGAAGACGAGCGCGCCCTGCGCGCCGCGCAGATGGCGATTGACGACAAGATCGCCCACCCCATCCTCATCGGCCGCCCCGCCGTGATTGCCGCGCGCATCGCCAAGGCCGGCCTGCGCATGCAGATCGGCAAGGACGTGGAGGTGTGCAACCCCGAGGACGACCCGCGCTTTCGCCAGTACTGGGAGCACTACCACCAGCTGATGAAGCGCAACGGTGCCTCGCCCGAAGTCGCCAAGGCCGCCGTGCGCCGGTCCAACACCATCATCGCCTCGCTGATGGTGACGCTGGGCGATGCCGACGCCATGATCTGCGGCCTGGTGGGCACGTACGAAACGCACCTGGAGCGCATCCACAGCATCATCGGCCGCCAGGAAGGCGCCAACAACTACGCCGCCCTGAACGCGCTGATGACC
>DATLGV010000520.1:0-8390 GCA_035540275.1 Acidovorax sp.
GACGCCAGCGCAAGGGCCTCGTCCAAGGGGTGCGTAGAAGAAGTCATGCTGTAAGTGTGCCGCTAAACGCCCTCGCAGGCCGTCATGCCGGAGACTTCGGTGTGCGGCACGTTGCTTGTTGCTTGTTGCCACCCAGGACCCCTGTCGCTTGCAGTGCATGAGCGTTTCCAATCACAGCGAGACGACCTTTCGCCCCCGAGTGCGCCACTGCCCTCCCACCTCCGCCCTCCAGGGCGTAGCGAGCGGGATCAGCTGCTAGGCGGCCGGAGCGCAGGAACCGGAACGTACTTGCGGTACGTGAGGATTCCGAGCACCGCCCAACGACGCAGATGACCCGCGCAGTAGCCAACCCACTACAAAGCCTCGATGATGCCGGCGGCGCCTTGGCCGGTCCCTACACACATCGTGACCATGCCGTACTTCAGCTTGTGGCGGCGCAGCGCATGCACCACCGTCGCTGCGCGAATCGCTCCGGTGGCACCCAGCGGGTGGCCCAGCGCAATCGCGCCCCCCATGGGGTTCACGTTCGCAGGGTTCAGACCCAGCGTGTTGATCACCGCCAGCGACTGCGCCGCAAACGCTTCGTTCAGCTCGTACCAGCCAATGTCGTCGCTCTTGAGGCCCGCATAGCGCAGCGCAGCCGGAATCGCCTCGATGGGGCCGATGCCCATGATTTCGGGCGGCACGCCGCGTGCCGCGTAGCTCACAAAACGCGCCAGGGGCGTCAGGCCAAACTGCTTCACGGCCTTTTCGCTGGCCACGATGAGCGCACCAGCGCCGTCGCTGGTCTGCGAGCTGTTGCCCGCGGTGACGCTGCCGCGCGCGGCAAACACGGGCTTGAGCTTGGCCAGGCCTTCGATCGACGTGTCGGGGCGCGGGCCTTCGTCCAGGCTCACGGTGCGGCGCTTTTCCACCACTTCGCCAGTGGCGAGGTTGGGCGAACGCTCCACGATCTCGAAGGGGGTGATTTCGTCGGCGAACTCACCCGCCTTTTGCGCCTTGATGGCGCGCAGGTGGGATTCGAGTGCGAAGGCGTCCTGCGCTTCGCGGCTCACCTTCCACTGCTGGGCGACCTTTTCTGCGGTCAGGCCCATGCCGTAGGCAATGCCAACGTCTTCGTCACGCGCAAACACTTCGGCATTGAACGAGGGCTTGTTGCCGCCCATGGGCACCAGGCTCATGGACTCGGCGCCACCGGCGATCAGCACATCGGCCTCGCCCACGCGGATGCGGTCGGCAGCCATCTGCAGCGCGGTGATGCCCGACGCGCAAAAGCGGTTCACGGTCACGCCGCCCACGGGGTGGTTGAATGCCAGGCCCACGGCGATGCGCGCCATGTTCATGCCTTGCTCGCCCTCGGGGAACGAGCAGCCAATGATGGCGTCTTCAATCGCCTTGGGGTCCAGTGTGGGGACCTGGGTCATCGCGCTTTGGATGGCGGCGACTAGCAGATCGTCGGGGCGGGTGTGCTTGAAATAGCCGCGGCCCGAGCGCCCGATGGGCGTGCGCGTGGCAGCGACGATGTAGGCGTCCTGGACTTGTTTTTGAGCCATGGTGATGAAACTCCTTCAATTCTTGGGGGGGCGGCTGGAAGGAACCCAGGCCCACGTAAATACACATTCGACCGGCTCCACGCCGGCTTCGTCGGTCACGGTGACTTTCACCTGCACCTCGCCCTTGTCGCTGGCCTGCATGGCGGCGCGCTGCTCGGCAGTGAGCGTGGCCACGGCCTTCAGGCCGCCCGTGGCGCGCTTCTTGAACGCCATGCTCAGCTCCTTGGCCAGCGGCAGGCAGTCGTCGCGCACGTTCATGCCCACCACCATGCCGGTGGCCGTTTCGGCCAGCAGGTTCATGGCCGACGCGTGCACGCCGCCGATGTGGTTCTGCACCCGGCGTTCATTGGGCAGGTGCACCTCGACACGGTCGGGCGTGAGCGACACGAACTTCACCCCGGCCGTGCCGGTGAAGGGCACGGCCCGGCGCAAGATGATGTTCTGCACGAAGCCGCGCAGGAAGGCGGGTGCCTCGTCCAGGCGCATCAGCGAGCGCTGGAGTTTGTTAGGTGCTTGCAACGCGCTCATGCCAGATACCCATCGCACTGCACACAGCGCACATCGCCCAATACTGACGCGGCCCAGCCCAGTGCACCCGTGGAACTGGCTTTGCCAGGCCACCGGGTGCGTCCCCCTCCCGCAGGAGAGGGGGAAGGCGCGAAGCGACTCAGGGGGTGCATCATCAATTCCGGACTGGCTTGCCCGTGGAGAGCATTCCGAGAATGCGCTCGTGCGTCTTGGGCTGAGCGATCAGGTGGCAGAACACCTTGCGCTCCAGCGTGAGCAGGTATTCCTCGCTCACCATCGAGCCCGCATCCACATCACCGCCACAGACCACCTCGGCGATCATGGCGCCGATCTTGAAGTCATAGGCGCTGATGAAGCCGCCGTCGCGCATGTTCACCAGCTGGGCCTTGATGGTGGCCAGACCGCTGCGGCCCGCCACGGGGAACAGGCGCTTGTGCGGCGCACGCCAGCCGCTGGCGGCCATGGACTTGGCTTCGTTGATGGCCACGAACAGCAGCTCATCCTTGTGGGGCACGATCACGTCGCTGTCCAGCAGGTAGCCCAGCTTGCGCGACTCCAGCGCGCTGGTGCCCACCTTGGCCATGGCAGCGGCAGTGAAGCCTTCGGTCAGGAAGGGCAGCAGGTCCTTGCTGGTCGAAGCCGCCATGTTCTCGGCCGCGCGGCGTGCGATGTAGGTCAGGCCGCCCGCGCCAGGCACCAGGCCCACGCCCACTTCGACCAGACCGATGTAGCTTTCCATGTGCGCCACACGCTTGGCCGAATACACGGCCAGCTCACAGCCGCCGCCCAGAGCCATGCCGTGGATGGCAGCGACCACGGGCACCTGCGCGTAGCGGATGCGCAGCATCAGGTTTTGCAGCTCCTGTTCGATGCTCTCGACCGCATCGGCGCCGCCGACCATGAAGGCAGGCATCGTGGCTTCCAGGTCCGCACCCACGCTGAAAGGCGCGTCGCCAGACCAGATGACCATGCCCTGGTACTCTGACTCGGCCAGTTCCAGCGCTTCCATCAGCGCTTCCATCACTTCGGGGCTGATGGCGTGCATCTTGTTCTTGATGCTGGCGATGAGCACCCGCCCACCGAAGGGGCTTCCATCCTCGTCGAGCGTCCAGGTGCGCAGGGCTTTCGATTCGGCAATGGTGGTGCCAGCGGTGCGCCAGTCGGGCAGGCTGGTTTCGCCCAGCAGCGCCTCAGGGAAGATCTGGCGCTCGTACACGGGCAGCTGGCGACGGGGCACGAATTGGCCGCGCGATGCGCTCCACGAACCTTGCGCAGTGTGCACGCCACCGGCTTCGGCCACGGGGCCCTTGAAGACCCACTCGGGCAGCGGTGCCTTGCACAGGGCCTTGCCCGCGTCGATGTCTTCCTGAATCATCTTGGCCACTTCGAGCCAGCCTGCTTCCTGCCACAGTTCGAAGGGGCCTTGCTTCATGCCAAAGCCCCAGCGCATGGCCTGGTCCACGTCGCGGGCGTTGTCGGCTATTGTTGCAAGGTGCACAGCAGCGTAGTGGAAGCTGTTGCGCAGAATGGCCCAGAGAAACTGGCCGGGCGCTCCTTCGGCATTGCGCAGCAGGCGCAGGCGTTCGGCGGCGGGCTTCTTGAGCATGCGGCCGTACACCTCGTCGGCCTTCTGGCCTGCGGGTACGTACTCTTCGCTTTCGAGCTCGAAGCGCATCACATCGCGGCCCACCTTCTTGAAGAAACCGGCCTTGGTCTTCTGGCCCAGGTGGCCCAGTTCCAGCAGTTTCTTCAGCACGGCGGGCGTGCCAAAGCTTTCGTAGAAGGGGTCGGTCTCCAGGCTCAGGTTGTCCTGCAGCGTCTTGATGACGTGGGCCATGGTGTCCAGGCCCACCACGTCGGCGGTGCGGAAGGTGCCGCTCGATGCACGGCCCAGCTTCTTGCCCGTGAGGTCGTCCACCACGTCAAAGCTCAGGCCGAAGTTTTCGACCTCTTTCATCGTGGACAGCATGCCGGCAATGCCCACGCGGTTGGCCACGAAGTTGGGCGTGTCGTGCGCACGCACCACGCCCTTGCCCAGGCCGCTGGTGACGAAGGCTTCGAGCTGGTCGAGCACCTCGGGCTGGGTGGTGGGGGTGTTGATCAGCTCCACCAGCGTCATGTAGCGCGGGGGGTTGAAGAAGTGGATGCCACAGAAGCGCGGCTTGATGCTCTCGGGCAGCACTTCGCTCAGTTTGGTGATCGACAGGCCCGAGGTGTTGGACGCCAGGATGGCGTGCTTGGCCACGTGGGGCGCGATCTTGGTGTAGAGGTCCAGCTTCCAGTCCATGCGCTCGGCAATGGCCTCGATGACGAGGTCGCACTCCTTGAGCAGGTGCATGTGCTCTTCGTAGTTGGCCTGCTGGATCAGCGCCGCGTCGTCGGCCACGCCCAGGGGCGAAGGCTTGAGCTTTTTCAGGCCTTCCACGGCCTTGGTGACGATGCCGTTCTTCGGGCCTTCCTTCGCAGGCAGGTCGAACAGCACCACGGGCACCTTGACGTTGACGAGGTGGGCGGCAATCTGCGCGCCCATCACGCCTGCGCCGAGCACGGCGACTTTTTTCACTTGGAATCGGGACATGGGTTGGGTTCCTGGTTGGGGCGTTGCGCAACACCGCGGGGTGCGCGCAAGGCCACGGGAAGGGGGTTTACTGGACGCGGATCCAGGTCTGCGTGCGGCCGAACGGGCCGATGGAGCCGCGCACTTCGAGCTTCTTGCCGCCTTCGATGGGCGTCATGCGCAGGGTGTAGTTGCGGCCGTTTTCGGGGTCGAGGATCTTGCCGCCCTCCCAGACGTCCCGGGCCTCGGCCTTCTTCGCGCCGCGGATGATTTCAAGGCCCAGCAGCGGCTTGTCCTTGCGGTCGTCGCTGCATTCCTTGCACAGGTCGTCGGGCTTGGCGTCCTTGGCCAGGCGCTTTTCCAGCGCCCCGTGCAGCACACCGCCGCCCGTGTCACGGATGCGGACCTCGGCCTTGGCCTCGCCGGTCTTGTCGTCGATGTTGCGCCACAGGCCCTCGGGCGTCATCTGCGCCCAGGCCGGCAGCGCACTTGCTACCAGAACAATAGCTGCTACCGCTTTGAACATGTACGCTCCCGGGCCAAAAGGCTTGAAATCCGCATCCGGCACCGATCAGGCCAGGGCCAGATCGGTGTCCATCAGCACCTTGCTGCCGGCACGGGCCGTGCGCATCAGCGTGGCGGTTTCGGGGAACAGCTTGGCAAAGTAGAAGCGTGCGGTCTGCAGCTTGGCGCCGTAGAACGGGTCGGTGTTGCCGGCGGCGATCTCGCGCAGGGCCACCTGGGCCATGCGGGCAAACAGGTAGCCGAACACCAGGTGGCCGGCCACGCGCAGGTAGTCCACGGCGGCGGCGCCCACTTCGTCGGGGTTCTGCATGCCCTTGAAGCCGATCTCGGTGGTGAACTTGGTCATCTGGTCGCCCAGCATGGCGATGGGGTTGATGAACTCGGCCATCTTCTCGTTCACGCCCTCTTCTTCCACCAGCTTGCCGATCAGCCTGCCCAGCTTCTTCAGCGTGGCGCCGTTGTTGCCCAGGATCTTGCGGCCCAGCAGGTCCAGCGACTGCACGGTGTTCGTGCCTTCGTAGATCATGTTGATGCGGTTGTCGCGCACGTACTGCTCCATGCCCCATTCCTTGATGAAGCCATGGCCGCCGAAGACCTGCATGCAGGCGTTGGTGCTGATGTGCCCGTTGTCGGTGATGAAGGCCTTCACGATGGGGGTGAGCAGCGCCACCATCTCTTCGGACTCGGCACGCACTTTTTCATCGGGGTGGCTGTGCACCTTGTCCAGCAGCAGCGTGCAGAAGATCTGCAGCGCGCGGCCGCCTTCGGCGTACGCCTTGGCAGTGAGCAGCATCTTGCGCACGTCGGGGTGCACGATGATGGGGTCGGCGTCCTTGTCCTTGGCCTTGGTGCCCGAGAGGCTGCGCATCTGGATGCGGTCCTTGGCGTAGGCCAGCGCGTTCTGGTAGGCCACTTCGGTCAGGCCCAGCGACTGGTTGCCCACGCCCAGGCGGGCGGCGTTCATCATCACGAACATCGCCGCCAGGCCCTTGTTGGGCTGGCCCACCAGGGTGCCGATGGCGCCGTCGATGGCGATCTGTGCGGTGGCGTTGCCGTGGATGCCCATCTTGTGCTCCAGGCCCGTGCAGAAGATCGGGTTGCGCTCGCCCAGGCTGCCGTCGGCGTTGACCTTGAACTTGGGCACCACGAACAGGCTGATGCCCTTGCTGCCCTTGGGCGCATCGGGCAGGCGGGCCAGCACCAGGTGCACGATGTTGGCGGTCATGTCGTGCTCGCCAGCGCTGATGAAGATCTTGTTGCCGGTGAGCTTGTAGGTGCCGTCAGGCAGGGGCTCGGCCTTGGTACGCAGCAGGCCCAGGTCGGTGCCGCAGTGGGGTTCGGTCAGGCACATGGTGCCGGTCCACTCGCCGCTGGTGAGCTTGGGCAGGTAGATCTTCTTTTGCTCATCGGTGCCGTGCGCGTGCAGGGCCTCGTAGGCGCCGTGGCTGAGGCCGGGGTACATGGTCCAGGCCTGGTTGGCCGAGTTCATCATCTCGTACAGGCACTGGTTCAGCACGAAAGGCAGGCCCTGGCCGCCGTAGGCGGGGTCGCAGCTCAGAGCCGCCCAGCCGCCTTCGACGTACTTGGCGTAGGCGTCCTTGAAGCCCGACGGGGGCTTGACTTCGTGCGTCGTCTTGTCCAGCACGCAGCCTTCCGTGTCGCCGCTGATGTTCAGCGGGAAGGTCACCTCGGCAGCAAACTTGCCGGCCTCTTCGAGCACGGCATTGATCGTGTCCACATCCACCTCGGCATGGGGCGGCATTGCCTTGAATTCATCGCTGACCTTGAGCACTTCGTGCATCACGAATTGCATGTCGCGCAGGGGCGGCGTATAGGTAGGCATGGGTTTACTCCTTGGATGGGGTGGTTTGGTTGGAAACTTTGCGGCGCGCCACCGTGGGTGCCTTGGCGGCCGCAGCGGGCGCGCTGTAGCGCGCCAGGATGTTGTGAAATCCCGCGACAGCCCGGTCGATGGAGCCCGGGGTCTGCAGGAACCGCGCCTCATAGTGCAGCGCCAGGATGAGGCCGTGGATCTCGAAGAGCATCTGCTCTTCCTGGGTGTCGGCCCGCAGCTCGCCCAGCTCCTTGCACTGCTCGATGGCGCGGCGCATGGCGGCGTGCCAGGTCAGCACCGAACTGGCCAGCGCGTCGCGCACGGGGCCGGTGCGGTCGTCAAACTCCACGGCGCCGCTGATGTAGATGCAGCCCGAGTCGATTTCGATGGAGGTGCGCTTCATCCAGTTGTCGAACAGCGCCGACAGGCGGCCCACGCCGCGCGGGGCGGACATGGCGGGGTAGAACACCTCCTGCTCGAAACGGGTGTGGTATTCGCGGATGACGGAGATCTGCAGCTCTTCGCGCGAGCCAAAGTGGGCGAACACGCCCGACTTGCTCATGCCGGTGACGTCGGCCAGCGCCCCGATGGACAGGCCCTCCAGCCCGATGTGCGTGGCCAGGCCCAGCGCCGCCTCGACGATGGCGGCCTTGGTCTGCTGGCCTTTTTGCAGGGCACGGCCGGTACCGCTGCGAGCGCGCGGAATGCGGGTGACCTGGCGGGATTCAGGGGTGGAGGACATGGGCACGAATAAAAACGAACGTTCGTTCTATTCTGCAGCAAATTACCCGCACACCCCAAGCCCCCGGAAAAAATAGGGAGACGCACCCAAACCACCCGTTGCAGCCGCGCCACCCTTGCCCTAGGGCACAGCCTCGGCCTTAAGGTGGCTACAGCATCAGGGCCAGACTGGCGTCCAGGTGCTCGGTGGGTAGGCGCCGAAACCCTGAGCGGGCATAACCCTGCAGCCGCCCGACCACAAAGGCCGTCAGCACGCTGGCCGCCACCTGAGCGTCCACCGTGGGCGTGCTGGATGCAGCCGTAGTAGCCCGCAGACACTGGCGCAGGGTGGATTCGATGCGGTCAAAAAACTGGTTCATGCGCTGCTGCAGGCGCTCGTGCTCGAACACCAGCGCGTCGCCCACCATCACCCGCACCATGCCCGGGTTGCGTTCGCCAAACTGCAGCACCAGGGCCACGATGCGGGCGGCCTGGCGCGCGCCCGCATCGGCGGGCTGCGCGGGGTCTGGCACGTCGCGCCCGGTGATCTGCTGCACCAGCGTGAACACCGACTGCTCGATGAAATCGATCAAGCCCTCGAACATCTGCGCCTTGCTGGCGAAGTGGCGGTACAGCGCCGCCTCGCTGACGGACAGGCGTGCGGCCAACGCGG
>DATLGV010000521.1:0-21543 GCA_035540275.1 Acidovorax sp.
CCCCTGAAGGGCGCCCACGCACCTCGGGCAGGGGATCACACGCACCTTGTTATCGCTGATGGCGTTGTCGCCCGCCACCAGCCTGGCCGTGACGCAGGAAGACGCAACATCCGTACCGGGGTCCGGCTGCAACTCGAACGACAGATCCACCGGGGCGCCCAGCACCACCGTACCATTACCATTCCCCAGGGACAGCGCCGAAGCACCGGCTGCAAGCGCCCACAATCCCGGTCCAAAAATGGTGTTACGGATTTTCACAATCAATTCTGTTTTTCGGTCCGAAGGATTCTTGCACATAAGTCCCAGATAAGGCCAGAGCCATAATGCCGCTATGAAAATTCAGTTTCCCAACATCGCCATCGTGGGCACCGGTGCCATGGGCCGGGGCATCGCGCAAATCGCTGCCCAGGCCGGCAGCCAGGTTTTTCTGCTGGACGCCAACCCCGGAGCCGCCAACGCCGCCCGGGCCGCCCTGCAGGACCAATGGAACAAGCTGGTCGCCAAGGGCCGGATCGAGGCGGACCAAGCCACAGCGCTGACTGCACGTCTGCACCCGGTCCAAACGGTGGCGGACCTGGCGGCCTGCGACCTGGTGGTGGAGGCCATCGTGGAGCGGCTGGATGCCAAGCAGGCTCTCTTCGTCGAACTGGAGGGGGTGGTGCGCGCCGATGCGGTGTTGGCCACCAACACGTCGTCCCTGTCCGTCACCGCCATTGGCGCAGCCCTCAAGCGCCCGGAACGCCTGGCGGGGTTCCACTTCTTCAACCCCGTTCCGCTGATGAAGGTGGTAGAGGTCATTGCGGGCCTCAAGACCGATCCTTCCATCTGCACGGCGCTGGCCGCCTATGCCAAGGCCATGGGCCACACCCCTGTGCAGGCACAAGACACCCCAGGCTTTATCGTGAACCACGCGGGGCGCGGCTTTGGCACGGAGGCCCTGCGCATCGTGGGCGAAGGCGTGGCCGACTTCGCCACCATCGACCGCATCCTGCGCGACCAGGTCGGCTTCAAGCTGGGCCCCTTCGAGTTGATGGACCTGACGGCGCTGGACGTGTCGCACCCGGTCATGGAGTCCATCTACCGCCAGTACTACGACGAACCCCGTTTCCGCCCCAGCGTGATCACGGCCCAGCGCCTGGCAGGGGGTGTGGTGGGCAAGAAGGTGGGTGAAGGCTTCTACCGCTACGTGGAGGGCGTGGCGCAGGTGCCTGCCGAGGCGCCCGTCCCCGTCGTCAACGACATTCCCCCGGTGTGGGTCTCCCCACGCGCTGCTCGCCGGGCCGAGCTGTACCAGTTGCTCAAGGACCTGGGTGCCACCATCGAAACCGGCCAATCGCCCTCGCCGCAGGCCATCACGCTGGTGGCCCCGCTGGGTTTTGACGTGACCACCGTGGCGGTGGTGGAGCGCCTGGACCCGGCCCGCACCATTGGCATCGACATGCTGATCGAAGACGCTGCCACCAAGCGCCGTGTGCTGGCTACCAACCCCGCCACGCGCGTGGACATCCGCAATGCAGCGCACGCGCTGTTTGCGCGTGACGGCAAGGCCGTGAGCGTGATCCGCGACAGCGGCGGTTTCGTCACGCAGCGCGTGGTGGCCACCATCGTCAACATCGCCAGCGACATCTGCCAGCAAGGCATCTGCACCCCCAAGGACCTGGAGACCGCCGTGACCCTGGGCCTGGGCTACCCGCTGGGCCCGCTGGCCATGGGCGACCGCTGGGGCCCCACCAACATCCTGGAAGTGCTGTTCAACATGCAGACCGTATACGGTGACACACGCTACCGCCCCAGCCCCTGGCTGCGCCGGCGTGGAGCCATCGGCCTGAGCCTGAGCCACGTCGAAGAAGCCTGACCGCCCAGCACCACGGCAACCTCACCCAAGACCGCCATGCCCGCAGAACTCCAGAGCACCAGCCAGGGGCAGACCCTGATCCTGACCCTCCGCAACCCCGAGCGGCGCAATGCCATCGACCCGGTGATGTACGCCGCGGGCGTGGAAGCGCTGGGCGTGGCCGAAAGCAGCCCGGACATCCGCAGCGTGGTCATCACGGGGTCCGACGGCATGTTCTGCTCGGGCGGGAACCTGCAGCGCCTGCTGGCCAACCGGCAGCAGCCGCCCGAGGTTCAGGCACAGAGCATCGAAGGCCTGCACAGCTGGATCGAAACCATCCGCACCTACCCCAAGCCGGTGATTGCGGCGGTGGAAGGCGCTGCGGCCGGTGCCGGCTTTTCGCTGGCGTTGGCCTGCGACTTCATCGTGGCGGCCCGCAATGCCGTGTTTGTGATGGCCTACAGCAATGTGGCCCTGTCGCCCGATGGCGGCGCCAGCTGGAGCCTGGCCCAGGCGCTGCCGCGCCAGCTGGCCACCGAGATCCTCATGTGCGGCGACCGCATCGGCGCAGAACGCCTGCACGCAATGGGCCTGGTCAACCGCATTGCCGAAGCGGGCAGCGCACTCGATACGGCCCTGGCGCTGGCCGAGCAGCTCAACGCCCGCGCACCCAACGCCCTGGCCAGCATCAAGGAGCTGCTGAACGAAGCCCCCCATGCCCAGCTCACGCACCACCTGGCCCATGAGCGTGACCACTTTGTGAAGAACCTGCACCACATCAACGGCGGGGCGGGCATCTCGGCGTTCCTGGAAAAGCGCATGCCCCGTTACGAGTAGCGCTGCGCGGAAGATGCCTGCGGGCACCCCCTTTCACTGGCTCATCAACCCCCGGCACGCTGCCACCCAGCGCCGGGGGTTTTTTGTTGGCGTATGGGCAGACACGCAGGTGACAACCCTGACGTATTGCGCAGGTCCCTGACGCGACAATGGGCCTGTTTCTAGTCACCCAAAAGACAGGCCATGGACGACCCGATTCTTACTATCGAAGAACGTGAAGCGATCAACTCCGGTCGCTGGTTTGCATCCCTTTCACCTTCTCTACGCCACGACATTCTCCGATGTGCATACGTCAAACGCTTCAAGGACGGCGGCCTGATTGCCGCACGCGGCGATCCGCCCGAGGAGTGGATTGCCTGCGCGCGCGGCGCGGTGCGGGTGAGCTCCACCTCCATCTCGGGCAAGCAGATCACGCTGACCTATGTGGAGCCGGGCATCTGGTTCGGCGACGTGGCGATCTTCGACGGGGACCGGCGCACGCACGACGCCTATGCACATGGCGACACCACCATCCTGTGCGTGGCCAAGGCCGACTTCAAGAAAATTCTTGCGGCGCACACCGAGTTCTACGAAGCCATGCTGCGCCTGCATGCGCGGCGCATTCGCCAGCTGTACGGCCTGGTGGAAGACCTCAACACCCTGCCCTTGCGCGCGCGGCTGGCCAAGCAGCTGGTGCACCTGGTGCGCAGCTACGGCATTCCCAGCCTGTCGGACGGCAGCGAGATGCGCATCGGCCTGCAACTGGCGCAAGAAGAACTGGCGCAACTGCTGGGTGCCTCGCGCCAGCGGGTGAACCAGGAACTCAAGGCCATGGAACGCGAGAACGCCATTCGCATCGAGCCGGGCGGCCTGGTGGTGCGTGACCGCGAGGCATTGATGCGCATCGCAGAAACCGACAACTGACCCGCTTGCCCACCGACTGACTGCCAGAACCTTCATCCGCCTCCATGAGCAACTTTGACCATTTCGTCGGCACCCGCCCTGTTTCCGATCAGCACGCCTTTGACGTCGAAGCGCTGACCGCATGGCTCTCCAGAAACATGGAGGGCTTTGCGGGCCCGCTGACGGTGGAGATGTTCAAGGGCGGGCAGTCAAACCCCACCTACAAGCTCATCACGCCCGGCGCCAGCTACGTCATGCGCGCCAAGCCCGGGCCCGTGGCCAAGCTGCTGCCGTCGGCCCACGCCATCGAGCGCGAGTTTGCGGTGATGAGCGGCCTGTACGGCACCGATGTGCCCGTACCGCGTATGTTTGTGCTGTGCGAGGACGAGTCGGTGATCGGGCGTGCCTTCTACGTGATGGAGTGCATGCAGGGCCGCGTGCTGTGGGACCAATCCCTGCCGGGCATGACGCCTGCTGAACGCGGTGACATCTACAACGAGATGAACCGGGTGATCGCAGCGCTGCACACCGTGAAGTTTGCGGACCGTGGCCTGGCCAACTACGGCAAGCCTGGCAATTACTTTGACCGCCAGATCGGCCGCTGGAGCAAGCAGTACGTGGCCTCCATCACGCAACCCATCGAAGAGATGGACCGCCTGATGGAATGGCTGCCCGCCAACATGCCCGCCAGCGCGCGGGACGAGGGCCATGTGGCCATCGTGCACGGCGACTTTCGTCTGGACAACCTGATGTTCCACCCGACCGAGCCCCGCGTGATTGCCGTGCTGGACTGGGAGCTGTCCACGCTGGGCCACCCCCTGGCGGACTTCAGCTACCACTGCATGAGCTGGCACATTCCCGCATCACTCGGGCGTGGCATTGCGGGGCTGGACCTGGGCGCACTGGGTATTCCCGACGAAGACACCTACATCCGCCGCTACTGCGAGCGCACTGGCATCGCCACGCCCGAAGCCTTGCGCGCGGACTGGAACTTCTACCTCGCATACAACATGTTCCGCATCGCCGCGATTCTGCAGGGCATTGCCAAGCGGGTAGAGGCCGGCACCGCCTCCAGCGCCCAGGCCAAGGCCTCGGGCGACACCGCACGGCCCATGGCCCAGCTGGCCTGGTCGTTTGCCCAGCGCGGCTGAACACACGACGCAACCTCGGCGCCGCCCCACGATTACCAACGGAGAAGAAACCCATGGACTTTGACTACTCGCCCAAAACCAAGGAACTGCAGGCCAAGCTGCTCCAGTTCATGGATGACCACATCTATCCGAACGAGTCCGCCTACAAGGATGAGCTGGCCGCCAACACCGCCGCTGGCAAGCGCTGGAGTGCGCTGAACACCATCGAAAACCTCAAGCCCAAGGCCCAGGCGGCCGGGTTGTGGAACCTGTTCCTGCCCGTCGACAGCGCTGCAGCCTCGGGCTATTCGGGTGCGGGTCTCACCAATCAGGAATACGCACCGCTGGCTGAAATCATGGGCCGCGTGCCATGGGCCAGCGAGGTGTTCAACTGCTCCGCTCCCGACACCGGCAACATGGAAACCATTGCCCGCTACGGTGACGAAGCCAACAAGGCCCGCTGGCTGAAGCCACTGCTCGAAGGCAAGATCCGCTCGGCCTTTGCGATGACCGAGCCCGATGTGGCATCGAGCGACGCCACCAACATCGAGACGCGCATCGAGCGCCAGGGCGACGAGTACGTGATCAACGGCCGCAAGTGGTGGATCTCCGGCGCCGCCGACCCCCGCTGCGCGGTGTTCATCACCATGGGCAAGACCGACCCCGAAGCCCCCCGCCACTCGCAGCAGAGCATGGTGCTGGTGCCCGCTGACACCCCCGGCATCAACATCATCCGCCCGCTGAACGTGCTGGGCTACGACGACGCCCCGCACGGCCATGTCGAGATGACGTTTGAAAACGTGCGCGTGCCCGTCTCCAACATCCTGCTGGGCGAAGGCCGTGGCTTCGAGATCGCCCAAGGCCGCCTGGGCCCCGGACGCATCCACCACTGCATGCGCCTCATTGGCCTGGCCGAACGTGCGCTGGAGCTGATGTGCAAGCGCGCCTCCTCGCGCGTGGCCTTTGGCAAGACCGTGGCCCAGCAGACCGTGACGCAAGAACGCATTGCCGAGGCCCGCTGCAAGATCGACATGGCCCGCCTGCTCACCCTGAAGGCTGCCTGGCTGATGGACGTGGCCGGCAACAAGGTGGCCAAGACCGAGATCGCGATGATCAAGGTGGTGGCCCCCAGCATGGCCTGCCAGGTCATCGACTGGGCCATGCAGGTGCATGGCGGCGGCGGGATGTCCGATGACTTCCCGCTGGCGTATGCCTATGCCGGTGCACGCACCCTGCGTTTTGCCGATGGCCCGGACGAAGTGCACCGCAACGCCATTGCCAAGTGGGAGCTGGGCAAGTACGGCACCTATGGCCGCGACGCTGCCGTGCCGGTGACACGCGGCGGCTGACGTCACCCACAGAACCCGCAGGCACTACTGCGGGTCTGCAGCACCTTCCGTCGGCCCGCCCGCAGGCGGAGGGGGCGGCAGGTTCTGCAATGCCCCTTGGGCGGCCGCCAGCAGCAACTGCGTGGCCTGGGC
The DNA here is from genome assembly GCA_035540275.1 of Acidovorax sp. Taxonomy (GTDB): domain Bacteria; phylum Pseudomonadota; class Gammaproteobacteria; order Burkholderiales; family Burkholderiaceae_C; genus Acidovorax. The sequence continues at coordinate 6,165 of DATLGV010000521.1, forward strand.
GATCTCCGTCAGACTACGCTGCGTGTGCTCCATGCGCAGGTACACCTTGCCACGCACCAGCATCAAGAGCAGCGGCGACTGCGCCCGCTCTGCACCGCCCTCGCCTTCCACAATATTGAGCAGCCGGGACACCACGGGCGCATGGACCCAGCGCTGTGCGGTCTCCATGCGCTCTGCCACCACCGCAAAGTGCTGGCGAAACGAGGCCGGCAGCCCCGGCCAGGTCACCTCTTCAAACATCGCGAGCCAGCGCATTTCCTCGGGCAGGGTGGCGTTCACCGTGGTCTGCAGGGTGTCGGTGATCGCGTTGTAGGCAGTGCCCTCCAGGGACTCCTGCAAGGGGCGGTTGAGCACCATCACCGCCGCGTCCGGGTCCACCCCCAGGTCGGCGCGCCCCCGCAACTCCAGGCCGCGCACGTAGTCGCGCGTGGGGCGGCCACATTCCAGCCGCCACGGGCGGCCATTCAGGTCGCCCCCCAGGTCAAAATGCCCCTCCACCGCCTGCGGCACCACCGCCAGGCGCTGGGTGGCCGCCCAGCGCACCACCTCCTGGTTGGACACGGGCCGCGCGGCATTCGGGCCGCCGGGCAGATGCAGTGCTTTGCGAAGACGGTCAAACATGGCGGTTCGAAGCCCCAGGCTTCGCGGAAGTCACGGATGCAGGCATTATTGGGGGCCTTGGCCGCCACGGCAAACCAGACGAACGCTTGCTGAAGCCTTGTTCACCTCCCCCGAAGGACCAAGCAGCAAACGGCCGGTGTGGCCACTGCCTGAGCGCAGTCGATTTCAGCGATGTGAACAGCCCACATGCCCCCTTCATCATGGACCGCAGACTCGCCCTCATGACCGCGGCTGGTGCGCTCGCCGCACCGGGGGCCGCCCTGGCGCTGCCCAGCGACGCATCGGCCCGGGTGCGCCAGCTGGTGCGCTGGTCCGCCGCCACGGCCGACCACCAAGGCTTGCCGTTTGCCGTGATCGACAAGCCCGCCGCGCGCATCCACGTGTTTTCTGCCCAGGCCCAATGGCTGGGCAGCGCGCCCGTGCTGCTGGGTGCGGCTGCAGGCGACCGCTCATCGCCGGGTATCGGGACCCGGTCCCTATCCCACATTCGCCCGCACGAACGCACCACCCCTGCGGGCCGCTTTGTGACCGAGCCCGGCCGCAACCTGCAGGGTGAAGACATTGTGTGGATCGACTACGACGCTGCCGTCTCACTGCACCGCGTGCGCAGCGTGAGCGCCGCAGAGCGCCGCCTGCAGCGCCTGGCAAGCCCCGGCGTCCGCGACAAGCGCATCAGCTATGGCTGCGTGAACGCACCCGCAGCCTTTTACGACCAGTTCATCGCCCCCTGGTTCGGGCGGGCACCAGGGGTGATCTACGTGCTGCCGGACACTGAGCCATTTGCTGCATTTTTTGAAGCAGCCAGCGCATATGAATAGTGCGCTACTGGCCCATTTTTCTCGAAATCCGTGCCCTGGAGCCGCTGTGCAGCGAAACAGGCATCGCCCGGGCAATCGCGGCCCCTCAGGCTCAAGCCCTTGCGATCCGGTGCGTTGCAGCAAGGCCCGAGAACCCTTGATGGTTAAAGGCATGAAAAGGACCGTGTACGGATCACCTGCCTGCGCCAGCACAGGGCCCTTGCGGTGGGCTGCCGCCGTTGCCTCCGGCTACTGCGCCGCGGGTGCCGGGGCCAGCGTCAGCGCATGGGCCCAGCGTGCAGGCTGACGCTGCAGGGCACGATAGCCCGTCTGCGCCCAGGTGCTGCTCATGTCGCGGTAGCGCGGCGAAAACACCAGGCCACTTTGCCCGGTCTGGTAAATGAAGCGCGACTGTTCCAGGTCGGCCAGGTCGTACACCGCGCGCAGCGATGCGGCGTGGCGGTTCGCGAACGGCGCCTTGGCTTCGCCCGCGTTGTACTGCCCCACATTGACGGTGTAGGCGTCGCCATGCGATGGCTCGCTCACGTCAAAAAAGCGGGCCAGTGCAGGCACGTTGCCAAACGGCCGGTGCACGCTGAGCGCCGGGTGCGCCGCGCCCCAGCGCCATTGCGCAGGGTCCGCACCGTAGGCCGCCTGCAGCCGGTCGAGCGCGCGGCCCAGGGCTGCGGCCGACTGCTCTGCACACGATGCGGGCTGGCACCACCAGGGGTCGTTGCGCTCCAGGATGCCCTCCAGCGCGGCCCGGTAGTCGCGTTTGCCATAGGTGGCGGTGAATCGCGCCTCGCCGATGCGCGGCACGATCAGGCCACGGGCCAGCTCGTCGGTCCACGCGGCAAACACCAGGGGCGCGGCCTTATCCGCATCCATCACCCCGTCAAAGCCTTGGAGCTGCTCTTGCGCAGCCCCTGCCAGCGGGTGCGATGACTTGGCCTGCTGCAGGTGGGGCAGCAGCTTGCGCGTGGCCAGCGAGGTCACATCGCGGTGGATGGCCTGCATGCTTGCGGCATCGTGCTTGTCGGTCGCCTCGATCAGCTGCGCAATGCGTTCGTAGCGGTAGGGCAAGGCCCAGTCTTGGGTGAGGTAGTGGGGATAGTCCGGCGCAGTCACACGCTGGTTGGCGGTGGCAATCCAGCCCCGGGCGCCGTTGTCCTCCGGTGTCTGGTCATAAGGCAGCCAGCCCTTCCAGTCGTACCGGGCGTCCCAGCCCGGCGAGGGCGCCACACCGCGGATGTCGTTGGCGGCATCGCGCACGGGCGCGCGGCCTGCGGCCTTGAAGCGGATGTTGCCCTGGTCATCGGCCGCCACCACGTTCTGCATCGGCGAGTGGTAGTGGGACAGGGCCTGGAACAACGCGTCCACCGATTTCGCCTGGTTGGTCTGGAGGCCCGCCAGCACCGTCTGGTTATCGGCATCGAGCGCGCTCCAGCGCAGCGCCAGCACGTATTTGCCGAGGTCCAGCACGTCGGCATGCGACTTCTGCGCGTCGCTCAACACGGGCCCGTGCCGCGTGCTGCGCACCTTCAGGGCGACATCGGCCTGCCCTTTCACACGGATGGTTTCGTTGCGCACCGTGAAGGGCGCCCAGCCCTCGGGCGTGCGGTACTGCGAGGCGTCGGAGGGGTTGATCTGCTCCAGGTACAAGTCCTGAACATCGGGGCCCGTGTTGGTGAAGCCCCAGGCCACCTTGTCCGTGCGGCCCAGCACCACGAAAGGCATGCCGGGCAAAGTGGCGCCCACCGCGTCGATGGCGCCCATGGGGGTGCCATCAGACGCTTGGCCCGCCGGTGCCTGCAAGCCCGCAAAGTACCAGATGGCGGGTGCCGACAGGCCCAGGTGCGGGTCGTTGGCCAGCAGCGGTTTGCCACTCACGGTGCGGGTACCTGCCAGCACCCAGTTGTTGCTGCCCTTGCCCTCGTTGGTGCCCGCGTTGCGGGTCAGCTCGTCGGCCCAGGCCAGCATGCCGGCACTGATCTGGCGGGACAAGGGACCGTCGCCCAGCGCGGCAGATGCAGCTCCCCGGTCGGCAGACGCTGTGGCCGCGGACGGTGCAGCAGAAGCGCTGGCATCGGTGGCGCGGTACACCCCCAGCTGCCGGTACAACGCGGCCAGGTCGGCCGAGGCCGCGGGGCGCTCGCCCGGGTACGGCGGCATGAGCTGCCACAGACGCTCGGTGTCCAGCGTCTTGGCGACGGACAGCCGCGCAAACTCGTTGCCCCAGTTGCCGCCCAGGTCCAGCGCCATCATCAGCGCCCAGCCCACGCTGTCCTCGGGCTCCCAGACGGCGCTGGTGGCCCCACCCGGCTGAACGCCCAGGATATGGAACTCCGGCGGCAGCGCCTGGGGGCGGTTCTGGTGGAACGCGTGGATGCCCTGGCTGTAAGCCTGCAGGGCCTCCCGGGCATACAGCGGCAGCCCCGCATACTGGCGCCTGGCCGTGCCCATGATGTCCAGCGTGCGCATGAGCTTGTCGGTCTCCAGCGTGGCAGGCCCGAACACCTCGGAGAGCTCGCCGTGCATCACGCGGCGGTTGAACTCCAGCTGCCAGGTGCGCTCCTGCGCATGCACGTAGCCCATGGCAAACCAGGCGTCCTGCGGGCTCTGCGCGCGGATGTGGGTGACATCGGCGCCATCGCGCTGCACCTGCACGGCCTGGCGCAGGCCCTTCACGACCAGCTGGCCATCCAGCGTTGCAAAGCTGCGCTGCACATACACGGCAGCCCCCGTGCCGACCAGCAAGGCCGCCACCACCAGCCCGACGGCCGTTCGCTTCATCCACGCCATGTCTCGTGTCTCCTGATTGTTGTGGGTTGTTTGTGTGGGTTCGCAATTGAATGGGACTGGGTATCGCCCGGGAGCCCGCCCCGCAGCGGCAGCTGCCAGTGGCGAGCGAACGGCTCAGCCCAGGTGAACGCGGGTGCCGGCGACCTGAAAGTTCATGACCGGTGCACTGGACTCGGTGAAGGGAACGCCCAGCGCAATCTGCCCCGTGCCATGCAGGATGCAGGCATCGCGGCGCAGTCGCACGGGCGAATCGCTGCCGTCAAACCGCACCCAGGTACCAAAGCTGCTCATGTCGGTGAGCACAAAGCCGCTGTTGCGCCAGTCGATGCGCGCATGCAGCCGCGATACGCGGGGGTCGTTGATGCACAACTGCGAATGGGTGGCGCGGCCCACGTGCACGGGCGCGTCCGACGAAGTGAACGACATGGCCACGCCATGCCAGGAAAACTGGATCTGCCCCAGAATGGAATCGGCCGGTGCAAACCCGCTGACCAGGGCTGCCTGCATGGTGAGCGAGTCGGGCTCTTCGTTCTCGCGCCATTCCACCTGGTAGAGCATCTGCGACTCGGCCTTGCCACGGATTTCCATGAGACCCAGCTTGCGGTACCACACATCGGCCGCCGCCCCCGCCAGCAGCACCGCCGTCTCGGTGGCCCAGATTTCGGCAGGGCCCGCGCGCTCACACAGGCGGGAGGCCACGTTGACCGCATCGCCATAGCAGTCGCCATCCACATCGACCACCTCGCCACTGGCCACCCCCACGCGGATGTCCATGCGCAGCGGCTGCGGCCAGCGGTCCAGACGCGCCTGGTGCTGGCGCAGCATGTGGGTGGTGGCGGTGACCGCACTGGCCGCATCGCCAAACACGCACAACACCCCGTCGCCCAGCTTCTTGACCACCCGGCCGGCATGCGCCTCGATGGTGTCACTGATCCACTGAGTGACCTGGGTCACCGCCTCGGTGGCACGCTCGTTGCCCAGCGTTTCATACAACGAGGTGCTGCCCGATATGTCTGCAAAGACCACCGTTGACAACACGCTCATGAACGATGGTCGGGTAGTAACATCATGCAAGCCAGTTTAGTGCAAGCCCAACGAAGACGCACCCATCAAAGCGTCAACCACCGTGCGCCAGGGTGTATGCAGACCCGCACGCCACCCTCCGCGGTACTGCCACAGGCCATGGCGGTATCCATGCCCGGCAAGGGCGTTCTCCACCGCATCCCGACGCCGCCACGGCACGCGCCCTGCCGGTTCGACAGCAAACCCTGGCGCGAATGCGTAAAAATTCGCAACAAACGGGGCTGTCGTGTTGTCTTTATGCAAAAACAGGAGCGCCGCCCTTGCATCCATCCTCACTCCGGCTTACTTTGACCGACCCTGTTACAAAAACCGCACTGTCCCCTGTCCATGCGTTGGAACAAGCCCAATCTCCGCAGCAGCCTGCACGACCTGCTGGGTCGTGACAAGCCGTCATCGACGGCTTGGGTGCGCGACCAGGGCCTGGAAGAGGTGCGGCGTGCCATGCTGCAAAGCCTGGCGGGACTGACCGGTTGCGAAGTGGCACGCATGAGCATGCGCCTGCGCTATGCGGGCGACATCGAGGCGCTGTGGTACCTGCGCAGCGACCTGCTCGACACGCTGATTCCATTGCGGGGCCAGGCCGTCGCCCAGAACCTGCTGGACCAGGTCACGCCGATGTTCCAGGGACAACTGCCGTTGTCGCTGCGTGTTCCTCACATGCCCCACGCGCTCCGCGCACATGTCTGACGGCCGGTGCCGTCGTTCGCGGCACACCTGGCCTTCTCAGTTTTGGTGCCCCCAATAGATCAGCGCGTCCCGCTGCTCCACCGACAACGACACCGTGGCGCCCACGGGCAGCAACACCTTGGTCTCGACATGCCCGAACGGCAGGTTGGTCAGCACGGGGGCCTTGATCTGGGTACGCAGCCAGTCCACCACCGACTGCAGTTTGAAGCCCTTGTCGTGCGGTGCAAGGCGATAGCCAGTGAACTGGCCCAAAACGATGGCCTTTTGCTGCGCCAGCACACCCGCGTGCAGCAATTGAGTCAGCATGCGCTCGATGCGGTACGGGTGCTCGCTCACATCCTCCACGAACAGAATACCGCCCTTGACCTGCGGGAAATAGGGCGTACCTACCAAGCCCGTGAGCACCGCAAGGTTGCCGCCCCACAAAGTGGCCTTCTTGACATACACCTCAGGCACTGCCGGGCGTCCGTCAGGCAGCGGCTTTTCCCGGCCCAGTGTCCAGCCAGTGCCCTCGCCATGGCCGGTCAGCAAGTCGTCAAAGCAGGCCATCATGATGTCGTCGGGCTCGCCCTCCACGCCAAAGTCGCTGATCAGCGCAGGCCCGGCCCACGTGGTGGCCCCGGTCTGGGCCAGCACTGCGCTTTGAAAGGCGGTGAAATCGCTCAGGCCCACAAACTTCATGCCGCCCTCAATCGCCTTGGCCACCGCCTTGTAGCGGATGCCAGGCAGGATGCGTGTGAGCCCGTAGGCCCCCCTGGTGATCAGCGCGACATCTGCACCGCTGGCAACCGCCCGGTGAATGGCGGCCAGCCGGGTCGCATCGTCACCGGCAAAGCGCGTGTGGACGGCCTGAGCGTCTGCATCCACTTCCACCTCGTGGCCCAATGCCTTGAGTCGCGCAACGCCGCGTTTGAACGCTGCCTTGTCGCGTATGGCGCTGGCAGGCGAGTAGATGTAGATGTGCTTGGGACCGTGGTCGTGGTCGCACTGCGAATGGTCGTGGTGGTGGTCGTGCAAAGCGCTCAGGCCCCGATGGGGTCTGCTCCGTAAACAGGGGAATGCCCGGCGCTCCATGCAGTCAGGGGGCGCCAGCGGGCCAGTCAGTGCGTGAAGTATTCCACAGCCTGTGCGGCAATGGCCTCGCCATGCTCCTGAACAAAGTGGCCCGCATGGGGCAGCACTACCGGCTCGGGGCATCCACGGATGTTTTGTTGCAGCGCCCGCATGGTGGGCAGCCCCAGCACCGGGTCTTGCGCGCCCACCACCATCAGGCTGCGGCCTTGCCACTGGTGCTGCCAGAAATCGCGGGCTGCACACGACAGCGCCGCACCGGGGGCATCCGGCGTGGCAGGGACACGTTCTGGAAATGCCCGCAGCGCAGCCCGGTAACCTTTGTCCGGAAAGGGTGCGTCGTACGCCGCACATTCGCCGGAATGCAGGTGCGGGTTGCCGCGCGCCATGAGGCGCCCCACCCCATACAGCGGCTTGTCACGGCACATTGCGCGCCAGTCCACAAACCCCTGGGGCAAGGGCGCATCGCCCGTGGCCAGCAGCGTGTTCATCACCAGCAGGCCGCCAAACCGCTGGGGCATCGCCATGGGCAGCGTCAGGCCCAGGATGCCGCCCCAGTCCTGCACGGCCAGCACCACGTTGCGCAGGTCCAGCCGCTCCATCAGCTCCAGCAATACCTGGCGGTGCCAGACGAACTGGTGCGCGCCTTCTTTCTTGGGCTTGTCGCTTTTGCCAAAACCGATCAGGTCGGGTGCCACCACGCGGTCGCCCGCAGCCAGAAAGGTGGGCAGCATGCGGCGGTACAGGTAACTCCAGGTGGGGTTGCCATGCAGGCACAGCCAGGTGCGGCGCGCATCGCGGGGGCCCTCGTCCAGATAGTGCATGCGCAGGCCCGCGAGGCTGGGCAGGTCGCTGATGTACTGCGGCGCCCAGGGGTAGCCCGGCAGGTGGGCAAACGCCCCATCGGGCGTGCGCAGGGCATCGTCACGCAACGGGTGGCGGGCCAATGCCTCGGCGCGTTGCTGGCGGCGGCGCTGTGCAAAAAAGCGGCTCAGCAATTGGCCGCACTCCTCCGCCAGCACCCCACCCACCACCTCGGTCTGGTGGTTGATGGCGGCATGCCCAAACAGGTTGAGCACCGAGCCTGCCGCCCCGGTCTTGGGCTCCGTCGCGCCGTACACCACCCGTGCGAGCCGCGCGTGCAGCATGGCGCCACTGCACATGGCGCAGGGCTCCAGCGTCACATACAGGCTGCAGCCGTCGAGCCGGTAGTTGCCCAGGCGCTGGGCTGCAGCGCGCAGGGCCACGATTTCGGCATGGGCTGTGGGGTCATGGTCTTGCACCGGGGCATTGCGGCCGGTGGCGATGACCTGGCCGTCCTGGACCACGATGGCGCCCACGGGCACCTCGCCAGCGCTGGCTGCGGCTTGCGCCTCGGCAAGGGCCAGCCGCATCCAGTGCGCGTCGTCGGCAATATTCATTACTATGTTTTCAATAGCACCCAGGGCTTGAAATATGGTCGCCTAGAGCTGATTGGACTCATTTTTTCTCATCTTCAGGCATGGGGCGTGCCTGTTGCATGAGGCCGTCCACCTGCTGCTTGACCTGCTGCTGCATCTGTTGGCTCTGCTCACGCACCGTACCTGCGGGTGCCGAAGCAGGCCCCGCTGCGCCCGTGGCAGTCTGCAGCGCGGGCACGGGGGCACGCGTGGCCGCCAGTTGCTTCTTGGCCAGCAGGCCCACGATGGCCAGCACCACCACCAATCCGACCAATCCAAACAGTGCGCGCATACCTGGGCTCCTTGGCGGGCACCGGCGGCCCGCTGGGTTCTTGCGATGGGGTCTGACTGTAAAGCCAAACACAGCATGAACGCCGAATGCAAAAACGGCCGCACTGGGCGGCCGTTGGGGCAAGAGTCGCTGAAGCCACCGAAGCGAACGGCCTCAGTTCAATGCGACGCGGCTGCCGTCCTTGTAGGTGTAGAGCGTCACGGCAGGCGTGGTCAGCTCGCCCTTGGCGGTGAAGGCGATGTGGGCGGTCACGCCCTTGTATTCGGTCTTGGCCAGGAAGGGGGTGAACACCTTGGGGTCCACCGAGTTGGCGCGCTTCATCGCATCGGCCAGCACCATGGCGGCGTCATAGGCGTAGGGACTGTAGATCTGGAACTGGCCGGGGAACTTGGCGTCGTAGCGCTTCTTCCAGTCCGAGCCGCCTTGCATCTTGTCCACCGATGCGCCGCCCGTGGCGCAGGTCACATTCTTCAGCGCGGGGGTCTTGCCCGACAGCTCGGGCAGCTTCTCGGTGCACAGGGCATCGCCGCCGAAGAACCTGGCATTGCCCAGGCCCAGCTGCTCCATCTGGCGCAGCATGGGGCCCGCCTGCGCATCCAGGCCGCCGTAGAAGATCGCGTCGGGCTTCTTGTTCTTGATGGACGTAAGGATCGCCATGAAGTCGGTGGCCTTGTCGTTGGTGAACTCTTCGGCCACCACCTTCAGGCCCTTTTGCAGCGCCGTGGCCTTGAACACCGAGGCCACGCCCTGGCCGTAGGCCGTGCGGTCGTCGATGATGGCCACGCTCTTGAGCTTGAGGTGGTCCGCACCAAACAACGCCAGCGCAGCACCCAGCGCGTTGTCGTTGGCGATGAGGCGGAAGGTGGTCTTGTAGCCGGGCTTGGTCAGGTCGGGGTTGGAGGCCGAGGCCGTGATGTGCGGCAGGTCGCACTTGGCATAGATGGCCGATGCGGGGATGGAAGTACCCGACTGCAGGTGGCCCACCACGCCTGCCACCTTCTGGTCGCACAGCTTCTGGGCCACGGCGGTGGCCTGGCGCGGATCGCCCGCGTCGTCTTCGGCCGCGATTTCAAACTTGATCTTCTTGCCGCCGATCACGAGGTTCTGGGCGTTCAGGTCGTCAATGGCCAGACGCACGCCGTTTTCCGTGTCCTTGCCGATGTGGGCAATGCCGCCCGACACCGGGCCTGCGTGGGCGATCTTGACGGTCTGCACGTCCTGGGCAGAGGCCAGATTGGCCGCCAGCGCGACGGCGGTGAGGGCAGACATTCGGAACAGGGGCGAGGAAGCGAAAACGGGACGCAGCACGGTACAAAATCTCCTGGGTCGGTCAAAGCAGCTTGTTGTGCACCGATCTTGTACACAAAAAACCTGCAAAGCGAGGATCGTAGCCACCCCAGCGCCCATTTTCCGCAATTAATAAGCAAACTTAGTAATTTGTTCCGACATTAATCTGGCTAATAAAGTCCGCATCCACCGCCCGGCAAGGCAGGCTGGGATAATCACGCCCCATGTCCCTCCTGCCCCACCAGCTCGAACTGCTCTCGCCTGCGCGCGACGCAGACATTGGCATCGAAGCCATCAACCACGGCGCCGATGCCGTCTACATCGGCGGCCCGGCCTTTGGCGCGCGGGCCAGCGCGGGCAACGACATCCGGGGCATCGAACGCCTGGTCAAGCATGCGCACCGCTTCAACAGCCGCATCTTCATCACGCTCAACACCATCCTGCGCGACGACGAACTGGAGGCCGCGCGCCAGATGGCCTGGCAGGTGTACGAGGCGGGGGCCGACGCGCTCATCATCCAGGACATGGGCCTCTTGGAAATCGACCTGCCGCCCATCCAGCTGCACGCCAGCACCCAGACCGACATCCGCACGCCTGAAAAGGCGCGTTTTCTGCAGGACGCAGGTCTGTCGCAGATCGTGCTGGCACGCGAGCTCACGGTGCAGCAGATCGCCGCCGTGCACAAGGCGCTGGGCCCGGTGGATGCGCCCGGCCGCGCCAACATCGAGTTCTTCATCCACGGCGCGCTGTGCGTGGCCTACAGCGGCCAGTGCAACATCAGCCATGCGCAGACCGGCCGCAGCGCCAACCGGGGCGACTGCAGCCAGGCCTGCCGCCTGCCCTACCAGGTGACCGATGCGCAGGGCCGCTTCATCGCGCACGACAAGCACGTGCTCTCCATGAAGGACAACAACCAGAGCGACAACCTGCGCGCCCTCATCGACGCGGGCGTGCGCAGCTTCAAGATCGAGGGGCGCTACAAGGACATGGGCTATGTGAAGAACATCACGGCCCACTACCGCACGCTCATCGACGAGATCCTGGAAGAGCGCGAGAGCGCGGGCCGCCCGCTGTCGCGCTCGTCCAGCGGGCGCACCTCCTTCACCTTCACGCCCGATCCGCTGCAGAACTTCAACCGCGAGTTCACCGACTACTTTGTGACCGGCCGCAAGGAAGACATCGGCGCGTTCGACAGCCCCAAGAACCCGGGCCAGGCCATCGGCTGGGTCACCAAGGTGGGCCCTGATTTTGTCGAACTGGAAGTGAGCGACCCCGCCACCGTGCTGCACAACGGCGACGGCCTGTGCTACTACGACCTGCACAAGGAGCTGGTGGGCATGGCCATCAACGTGGCCGAGCCGGTGTCGGCACGCAGCGTGACGCAGTGGCGCGTTTATCCCAAGGACCCGATGGACGGCTTCAAGGACCTGCGCAAGGGTACCGAAGTCAACCGCAACCGCGACATGGACTGGGTGCGCACGCTGGAGAAAAAGTCCAGCGACCGCCGCATCGGCCTGTGGGCGCACCTGAGCGAGACGCCTTCGGGCTTCAGCCTGATGCTGACCGACGAAGACGGCAACGTGGGCAGTGCCGACGTGCAGCAGCCCCACCAGCTTGCCACCGACGCCGCCAAGGCCGAGGCCAGCCTGCGCGAGCAACTGGGCCGCTTTGGCGCCACCATCTTCGCGGTGCATGACATTGCACTGCAGCTGTCCGAGCCCTGGTTCGTGCCCGCGTCGGTGCTCAACGCGCTGCGCCGCGACGCGCTGGCCGACCTGGAAGACTGCCGCGCCCGCAACTTTGCGCGGCTGCAGCGTGCGGTGCCTGTGGACCCGCCCGTACCCTATCCCGAGGACACGCTCTCGTTCCTGGGCAACGTGTTCAACCAGAAGGCGCACGACTTCTACGTGCGCCACGGCGTGAAGGTGATAGCTGCAGCCTACGAGGCGCACGAGGAGGAAGGCGAAGTCAGCCTCATGATCACCAAGCACTGCGTGCGATTCAGCATGAGCCTGTGCCCCAAGCAGGCCAAGGGCGTGACGGGCGTGCAGGGCACGATCAAGGCCGAACCTTTGATGCTGATCAACGGCAAGGAAAAACTCACGCTGCGCTTTGACTGCAAGCCGTGCGAGATGCACGTGGTAGGCAAAATGAAGAAGTCGGTGCTCAACCAGCACGCCAAGGACATGCAGGCCGTGCCCCTGCAGTTCTACCGCGCCCGCCCCGCGCCCGCTACCGCATCCAGGCGCTGACTGCGGGGTTGACGGCGGGCCGTCGCAACGCCGGGCCGACAAGCGGTCTGCGTGCCATGCGACCGCGCAGCCCCGCGGCTCAGCCTGCGCCAGCCATGCCCCGCGCCAGCGCTGGCTGCAGGGCCACCACCCCGCCCACAATGACCAACGCCGGAGCCTGCACCGCCTCGGCGGCCGCCACGCCGGGCAACGAAGCCAGGGTGCCGGTGAGGCAACGCTGCCCGGGCAGCGTTGCGCGCTCCACAATGGCCGCAGGTGTGTCCACCGGCATGCCGTGGGCGATGAGCTGGGCACAAATGGTGGGCAGCGTGGCCACGCCCATGTAGAACACCACGGTCTGGCGCGCACGCGCCAGCAGCGGCCAGTCCAGCGCGGTGTCGTGGTCGCCGCGCAGGTGGCCCGTGGCCAGCACTAGGGTGCCCGCATGGTCGCGGTGCGTGAGCGGAATGCCCGCGCTTGCTCCCGCACCCTGCGCCGCCGTGATGCCGGGCACCACCTCGAACGGGATGCCTGCCTGCGCCAGGCCCAGCGCTTCCTCTCCACCGCGCCCGAACACGTAGCAGTCGCCCCCCTTCAGGCGCACCAGCGGCCTGCCACTGAGCGCCAGCCGGCACATCAGGTCGATGATGGCCTCCTGCGGCAGCGCATGGCAGGAGGATTTCTTGCCCACGTAGATGCGCTCGGCACTGGCAGGCACCAGGTCCAGCACCTGCTTGCCCACCAGGTGGTCATACAGCACCAGGCTGGCCTCGCGCAGCACGCGCACGGCCTTGACCGTCAGCAGATCCGGGTCGCCCGGGCCTGCGCCCACCAGGGTCACGCGCCCGGTGGGCACCGGGGCACCGGTGGCCGAGCCACGTGCCGGCTCCAGCCATTGGGGGTTGTCCATGAAGCTCATCGTGTGGCCTTCGGGTTGTCTGTGGGGTGATGCATTGTTTGGACACCCGGGCCCGCGCGTCCTTGAACCAGTTCAAGGACAGCACACACCGCCCGCAGGACGATACGCAGGCCCGCACCCAACGAAGGACAGCCGCTGGCCGGGCCGCAGAGCGCAGCCGCGCCTTGCCGAACACCAATCGCTGCTCCATGACGCAGAGGACCGATGATGAAAGCAATCAAAACCGTCCAGCACCTTGCACTGGCCGCCGCCGCCATGGCCGTGGCCACCTCGGTGATGGCACAGGCAGGCAAGGGAGTCTCGCAACCCGAAATGAACTACCAGGCTGGCGGGTCCCCTTTGGTGAATGAGCCCATGCACCAGAGCACCAACCCCAAGGCGCCGCCCATGACAGCGGCCGAGTTCGACAAAGCGCGCCAGACCTACTTCGAGCGCTGCGCGGGCTGCCACGGCGTGCTGCGCAAGGGCGCCACCGGCAAGCCGCTGACGCCCGACCTCACCACCGCCAAGGGCACCGACTACCTCAAGGTGTTCATCTCCTATGGCTCCCCGGCCGGCATGCCCAACTGGCTGACCTCCGGCGAGATGAACGAGCAGGAAGTGGACCTGATGGCGCGCTACATCCAGCACGAGCCGCCAACGCCCCCCGAGTTCGGCATGGCCGACATGAAGAAGACCTGGAAGGTGATCGTCGAGCCCAAGGACCGCCCCAAGAAGAAGCTCAACAACTACAACATCGAGAACATCTTCTCGACCACGCTGCGCGACACCGGGGAGGTCGCACTGATCGATGGCGACACCAAGAAGATCATCAACATCGTCAAGACCGGCTACGCGGTGCACATCTCGCGCACATCGGCTTCGGGCCGCTACCTGTTCGTGATCGGCCGCGATGCCAAGATCAACATGATCGACCTGTGGATGGAAAAGCCGGACAACGTCGCCGAAGTGCGCGTGGGCCTGGAAGCCCGCTCGGTGGACACCTCCAAGTTCAAGGGCTACGAAGACAAGCTGGCGATTGCCGGCAGCTACTGGCCGCCCCAGTACACCATCATGAACGGCGACACGCTGGAGCCGATGAAGATCGTCAGCACCCGCGGCATGGTGGTGGGCACGCAGGAATACCACCCCGAGCCCCGCGTGGCCTCCATCGTGGCATCGCACTTCAAGCCCGAGTTCGTGGTCAACGTGAAGGAAACCGGCAAGACGCTGATGGTGGACTACTCCAACATCGATGCGCTCAAGGTCACCGAAATCGGCTCGGCCCCCTTCCTGCATGACGGTGGCTGGGATTCGAGCAAGCGCTACTTCATGGTTGCTGCCAACAACAGCAACAAGATCGCTGCCATCGACGCCAAGGAGGGCAAGCTGGCCGCCATCACCGAAGTGGGCAAGATCCCCCACCCCGGCCGTGGCGCCAACCTGCTGCATCCCAAGTTCGGCCCCGTCTGGGCCACCGGCCACCTGGGCGACGACACCATCTCGCTGATCGGCACCGACCCCAAGAAGCACAAGCAGTACGCCTTCAAGGAAGTGGCCAAACTCACGGGGCCCGGTGGCGGCGCGCTCTTCATCAAGAGCCACCCCAAGAGCACGCACCTGTACTCCGACGCGCCGCTCAATCCCGACCCCAAGATTTCGCAGTCCGTCGTGGTCTACGACATCAAGAACCTGGACAAGGGCTTTGTGACCCTTCCCGTTGCAGAGTGGGCCGGGCTGAAGGATGACGGCGCCAAGCGCGTGGTGCAGCCCGAGTTCAACAAGGCGGGCGACGAGGTGTGGTTCTCGGTGTGGAGCGCCAAGAACAAGGAGAGCGCGCTGGTGGTCGTGGACGACAAGACGCTCAAGCTCAAGGCCGTGATCAAGGACCCGCGCCTCATCACGCCCACGGGCCACTTCAACATCTACAACACCCAGCA
Organism: Acidovorax sp.; assembly: GCA_035540275.1. GTDB lineage: Bacteria > Pseudomonadota > Gammaproteobacteria > Burkholderiales > Burkholderiaceae_C > Acidovorax. Next base: position 21,313 of record DATLGV010000521.1, read on the forward strand.
CGACGTGTACTGACCCGCACACAGGAGCACACACACCATGAAAAACCACCGCATTGCATGGCCCCTGGCCGTGGCGGCGGCCCTGGCGCTGGCCAGTGGCGCCGCCAGCGCGGCCGGGCCCGAAGAAGCCCTGAACAAGGCGGGCTGCATGGCCTGCCACTCCAAGGACAAGAAGCTTGTCGGCCCTTCGTTCAAGGACATCGCGGCCAAGTACAAAGGCAAGGACGTGGT
>DATLGV010000522.1:0-1872 GCA_035540275.1 Acidovorax sp.
GTGCTCATCCTGACAGCGCGCGGCACCGTGGGCGACCGGGTGATGGGCCTGAACGCCGGGGCCGACGACTACCTGCCCAAACCTTTTGACCTGGACGAACTGGAGGCCCGCCTGCGCGCCCTGGTGCGCCGCAGCGCAGACCCCGCGGTGGCGCCCCTCGCCCCCAGCATCGTGCAGATTGGCGCCATCCGCTACGACAAGGACAGCGGCGCGCTGTACCTCCACGGCGAGGTGATGGAACTCACGCCGCGCGAACTGGCGCTGATGCACGCCCTGCTCGCCCAGCCCGGCCACGCCGTGACGAAGGAGCGCCTGTATGAGCTGGTGTTTCCCGGCCAGCTGGACGTGCAGTACGAAGCCATCGAGGTGGTGGTGTACCGGCTGCGCAAGAAGCTGACGGGCACAGGCCTGACCCTGATGACGCTGCGCGGCCTGGGCTACCTGCTGCGGGCCGACACATGAGCCAGGACGGCATGCGCCACCACTCGCTGCGCCACCACTCGCTGCGGCGGCGCCTGCTGCTGGGCATCTTGCTGCCGGTGGTGCTGTTCATTGGCTTCAACACCTGGAGCCTGTACCACCAGACGCTGGCATCACTCCACACCGCCTACGACCGCACCCTGCTGGCCTCCGCCAAGAGCATCAGTGAACAGCTGGATGTCCAGGGCTTTGACGACGCGGCGCAACTGCGCGCCATCGTGCCTTATTCGGCCCTGGAGGCCTTTGAGGCCGACAACCAGAGCCAGATGTTCTACCGCGTCTCGACCCTGAAGGGCGAAATGGTGTCGGGCTTTGAGGACCTGCCGGTGTGGCAGGGAAGCATCCCCGCCCGTCCGCCCTATGCGGCCCTGGTGGACTTTTATGACGACCGGTTTCGTGACCGCGATGTGCGCGTCGCGGTGCTGCTGCAGCCGGTGGCCAGCTCCCAGGGCCGGGCCATGGCGGTGATCCAGGTGGCGGAGACGCTGGAGGTGCGCGAAACCCTGGCCCTGCAGATTCTGCGCAACACCCTGCTGCGCCAGGCGCTGCTGATCGCGGTGATCGCATTCACCGTGGTGCTGGTGGTGCAGCGCGCCACCCGGCCAGTGCGCCAACTCAGCCAGCAGTTGCAGGCCCGGCGTGAAGGCGACCTGAGCCCCATCGCCGCACCCCTGGCTCCGCGCGAGCTGCAGCCGCTGGTAGACGCCACCAATGAGGTGATGCAGCGCCTGCGCCACCTGCTGCGGCACCAAAAGCGCTTTGTGCGCGATGCATCGCACCAGTTGCGAACGCCGCTGGCCGTGCTCAAGACCCAGGTGCAATCCGCCCTGCACGGCGATGTGGAGCCACAGCAAGCCCTGCATGAAATCAGCGACACGGTGGACCGCGCCACGCTGCTTGCCAACCAGATGCTGGCCTTGGCCAAGGTCGAGCAGCTGCGCCAGCAAAGCGCGCCGCCCGCCACCCGGTTTGACGAGATCCTGCGCGCAGTGGCACTGGAAATCTCGCCACTCATTGCCCAGCGCGACCTCGACTTCGGCATCCACACCGAACCCGCCCTGGTGCAATCGCACGAATGGATGCTGCGCGAGCTGAGCCGCAACCTGCTGCACAACGCCGTGCGCCACGCACCACCGGGCAGCGAGCTCACGGTGGACCTGCGCAGTGACGGACGGCATGTGGCGCTCACGATCAGCGACCACGGTCCGGGGATTGATGACGAACTGGCGGCCCGCCTGTTCCAGCCCTTCTCGGCGGGCGATGTGCGCACCGGCAGCGGCCTGGGCCTGGCCATCTGCCATGAGATCGTGCAGGCCCTGGAAGGCAGCATCGCGCTGACCAACCGGGTCCAGGGCCATACCGTGACCGGGCTGGACGCCGTCGTTCGCCTGC
>DATLGV010000523.1:0-2965 GCA_035540275.1 Acidovorax sp.
GATCCAGCGGCCGGGCTTCTTGCTCAAGTGCGCGCCCGGGTGCTTGTAGAACTTGATGCCACGCGCGCCCAGGTACCAGTCTTCCTCGTCGCTCTTGCAGCCCACGTTGCCCAGCAGGCCGGCCAGCATGGACAGGTGCAGTTGCTCGTAGCTGGCGGGCTGGGTGTTGAATTGCCGCCCCCACGCTCCGCGCTGCGCGTCGTCGCTGCCCCCCGAGGGGGCAGCACCCGGCTTGGGGCGGCCCGGCGCCGCACGCAGCCACCCGTGCTCAGTCACCACCGTGAGCAGCTGGGTGTGGATGTCGCGCCACTCGCGCAGGCGGCGAATGCTGATGAAGTTCTGGCGCAGCAGCTGCTCGTACTGGCGGTTGCTGAGCTTGTGGGTGGCGGCTGGGGCGGCGGGTATTGCTGCTGCAGTAGCCGCTGCGGGCGCGCCGCCGCGCCGCTCCACGGGCAGATAGGCTTGGGACGGCGCCCTCTGCGCGGCCATGGCCTTTTGCGCGCGGGCCGACGGCAGGCTGGGCGCACCGCCCCGGGCCTCGTTGATCCACTTCCACAGCTTGAGGTAGCCGCTGAACTCGCTCTTGTCGTCGTCGAACTTGGCGTGCGCCTGGTCGGCCTGCTGCTGTGCCTCCATGGGGCGGTCGCGCACGTCCTGCACGCTCAGGGCGCTGGCGATGATGAGCACTTCGTCCAGCGCCTTGCGTTCGCGCGCCTCGATGATCATGCGGCCCACACGCGGGTCCAGCGGCAGGCGCGACAGCTCCACGCCCATGGGCGTGAGTTCATTGGCATCGTCCACCGCACCCAGTTCGGCCAGCAGCTGGTAGCCGTCGGCAATCGCGCGGCCCGAGGGCGCCTCGATGAACGGGAACTGCACCACATCGCCCAGGTGCAGCGACTTCATGCGCAGGATGACGCCTGCGAGCGAGCTGCGCAGGATCTCCGGGTCGGTGAAACGCGGGCGGCTGTTGAAGTCCGCTTCGTCGTACAGGCGGATGCAGATGCCGTTGGCCACGCGGCCGCAGCGGCCCGCGCGCTGGTTGGCCGCCGCCTGGCTGATGGGCTCCACCAGCAGTTGCTCCACCTTGCTGCGGAAGCTGTAGCGCTTCACGCGCGCCGTACCCGCGTCGATCACGTAGCGGATGCCCGGCACCGTGAGCGAGGTCTCGGCCACGTTGGTGGCCAGCACGATGCGGCGGCCAGTGTGGCCGTCAAAAATGCGGTCCTGCTCGGCCTGCGAGAGGCGTGCAAACAGCGGCAGCACCTCGGCATTGCGCATCACGGGCTGGTGCGACAGGTGCTTGCGCAGATGGTCGGCGGCCTCGCGGATCTCGCGCTCGCCAGGCAAAAAGACCAGGATGTCGCCCGCTGCATTGCCGGCCCACAGCTCGTCCACGCCATCGGCGATGGCCTCGTTCAGGCCGTAGTCACGGCTGTCTTCAAACGGACGGTAGCGCTGCTCCACCGGAAAGGTGCGGCCCGACACCATGATGACCGGTGCGGGGCCTTTGGCGCTCTCAAAGTGCTTGGCAAACCGGTCCGCATCAATGGTGGCCGACGTGACGATGACCTTCAGGTCCGGCCTGCGCGGCAGGATCTGGCGGATATAGCCCAGCAGAAAGTCGATGTTCAGGCTGCGCTCGTGCGCCTCGTCGATGATGAGGGTGTCGTAGGCGCGGAGCAAGGGGTCCGTCTGCGTCTCGGCCAGCAAGATGCCGTCGGTCATGAGCTTGACGGAGGCATCGCGCGAGAGACGGTCCTGGAATCGCACCTTGAAGCCCACTACATCACCGAGCGGTGTGTTCAGCTCTTCGGCAATGCGCTTGGCCACGCTGCTGGCGGCAATGCGGCGCGGCTGGGTGTGGCCAATCAGCTGGCCCCGCACTTTTCCATCCGGACCCGGCTTGGCATTGCACTTGCCCCGGCCCAGCGCCAGCGCGATCTTGGGCAGTTGGGTGGTCTTGCCCGAGCCCGTTTCACCGCACACGATAACGACCTGGTGCTTCTCGATCGCGTCCATGATTGCTTCGCGCTTGCCCGACACGGGCAGGGAATCAGGGAACTCGATGTGCAATGGAGTGGGAGCGGTGGACGCAGTCAAGGCAGAAACTTCGTAGAGAATCGCGGATTATCCCAGCCCTTGCTGCCCACACACTCCCCGCCCCCCATGTCCGCCGTCTTCAATTTCACCTTCGTTCCCTGGTTCCGCTCGGTGGCGCCGTACATCCACAAGTTCCGCAACCAGACCTTCGTGATCGGGCTCACGGGCGAGGCCATCGCAGCCGGCAAGCTGCACAACATTGCACAAGACCTGGCGCTGATCCAGGCCATGGGCGTGAAGATCGTACTGGTGCATGGCTTTCGCCCGCAGGTGAACGAGCAGCTGGCGGCCAAGGGGCATGCAGCCAGGTATTCGCACGGCATCCGCATCACCGACTCGGTGGCGCTCGATTGCGCGCAGGAGGCTGCGGGCCAGCTGCGCTACGAGATTGAGGCCGCCTTCAGCCAGGGGCTGCCCAACACGCCCATGGCGGGCGCCACGGTGCGCGTGATCTCGGGCAACTTCCTCACGGCGCGGCCCGTGGGCATTGTGGATGGGGTGGATTTTCAGCACTCGGGCCTGGTGCGCAAGGTGGACGTGGCGGGCATTCAGCGCACACTGGACATGGGCGCGCTGGTGCTGCTGTCGCCATTTGGCTTCTCGCCCACGGGCGAGGCCTTCAACCTGAGCATGGAAGAAGTCGCCACGAGCGTGGCCATCGAGCTGCGGGCCGACAAGCTGATCTTTTTGACCGAGGTGCAGGGCATCCGCATGTCGCCCACCGAGCCCGAAAGCGACGACAACCCCATCGACACCGAGCTGCCGCTGGCCGCCGCGCAGGCCCTGCTGGCCCAGTTGCCGCCCGCCCAGCAGCCCACCGACACGGGCTTCTATTTGCAGCACTGCGTGAAAGCCTGCAAGG
>DATLGV010000524.1:0-4786 GCA_035540275.1 Acidovorax sp.
GCGGCCAGCAGATCGGCCTCGTCGATCAGGCCCCCGCGTGCGGTGTTCACCACGATCACGCCGCGCTTGCATTGCGTCAGCGTGGCAGCGTTCAGCATGCCCCGGTTGTCGTCGGTCAGCGGGCAGTGCAAAGACACCGCATCCGATTCGCGCCAGATGGTTTCCAGGTCCACCGCCTGCACATACGCAGGCAGATTTTTGGCAAATGGATCGAAGCCGATCACGCGCATGCCCAGGGCGTCGGCCATCTTGGCAAAGCGCAGGCCAATGGCGCCCAGGCCCACCAGGCCCACGGTGCGGCCGCCGAGTTCCAGGCTCTTGTGCGTGGCCTTGTCCCAGTGGCCAGCGTGCATGCGCGCATCCAGTGCCACCACGGATTTGGCGCAGGCCAGCAGCAGGGCCAGGGCCTGCTCGGCCACGGCCGCAGCGTTGGCGCCCACGGCGGCCACCACCTCAATGCCACGGGCTTTCGCGGCCACCTTGTCGATGGTGTCGGTGCCGCTGCCGTGCTTGGAGATGACCTTGAGCGCGGGGGCTGCGTCCATCACGGCCGCGCCCACCTTGCCGTAGCGCACGATGATGGCCACGGGGTTGTGCACGCGGCACAGGGCCACCATGTCGTCCTCGGTGGGCGTCTTGCCTGCGTAGACGATCTCGTAGCCTGCGAGCAGGTCCAGGGCTTGTTGCGCCAGGTCGGCGCCGGTCACGATAACGGTTTGGCTCACAGCGATTCCCCATCTTTGAGCATGCCCGCAGCGCGCAGGGCGGCAGGCAGCCATTTCGATGCGGTGTCACCGCGGGCAATGGCCTCGATGCGGGCGGCTTCGTCGGCCACCTTCTTGTCGGCCAGGGCCAGCATGCCGGGGGCTTTTTCGCGCTCGATGACGACCACGCCATCGGCGTCGCCCACCACCAGGTCACCGGGGTTCACCACCGCGCCACCGGCGCTGATGGGGTGGTTGATGCGGCCGGGCACGTACTTGGTCGGGCCTGCGGGGTTGAAGCCCGCGCTGAACACGGGGAAGTCCAGCTCCAGGATCTCCAGCTTGTCGCGGATGGCGGCATCCACGATCACGCCCGCCAGGCCGCGCTTTTTGCAGGCGCTGAGCATCAGCGTGCCCATCAGCGCGGCGGTCTGGTCGCCCTTGCCGTCGATCACCAGCACGTCGCCCGGCTGGGCCAGGGCGATGGCGGCGTGGATCATGAGGTTGTCGCCGGGGCGCACTTCCACGGTGAAGGCGGGGCCAGCCACCTTCATGCTCTGGTGCACAGGTGCCACGCGCCCATGCATGGTGCCGCGGCGGCCCGCCACGTCGGCCAGGATGGCGGCTTGGTAGGTAGCGGCTTGTTGCACCACGTCGGCGCTCACGCGGTCGATGGTGCGGATGATTTCAGGGAGTTGGCTCATGGGATCGGTCCGGTTGAGGTAATGAAAACGAAGAAGCAGCGGTTTGTTTTTGGACAGGTGCTTGGGCGATTCACCCGGCGTCTCTGGCTAGACGCCGCGTCGCAGGCAGTACCAGCGGTACGACAAGACGCGGCAACAACGCCAGAGGCGGCGGGTGGATCGCGGGTATCAGTCGGCCTTGATGCCGCCTTCTTTGATGACCCTGGCCCACTTGGCCGAGTCGGCCTTTTGCAGGTCGCCCAGCTGCTGGGGCGTGCCGCCCACCAGCGTCACGCCCAGCTTGTCGGCCAGGGCCACCAGGGCGGGGTCTTTCAGCGCGGCGGCGATCTCGCGGTTCAGGCGCTGCACGATGGCGGTGGGTGTCTTGGCGGGGGCAAACACGGCCTGCCACTGCTCCACCACAAAGTCCTTCATGCCGACCTCGCCCATCGTGGGCACGGCGGGCAAGGCCTTCAGGCGCTCGCCCGAGGTGACGGCCAGGGCGCGCAACTTGCCCGACTGCACATGCGGCAGGGCGGCGGCTGCCGGGGCGAACATGAACTGCACCTGCTCGGCCAGCGTGTCCTGCAGCGCCGGGGTGTCACCCTTGTAGGGCACATGGATGAAGCGCGCGCCGGTTTGCTGCTGCAGCAGCTCGCCCTGCATCTGCAGGATGGTGCCGTTGCCACCCGAGGCGAACGCCAGCTTGCCGGGCTGGGCCTTGGCAGCGGCCAGCAGGTCGGCCACCGTCTTGAACGGCTGGTTCGCGCCCACCACCAGGATGTGCGGGATGGTGCCCACGGTGATCACGGGCTCAAACGCCGTGATGTGGTCGTAAGGCAGCTTGGCCATCAGGTGCGGCGCAATCGCCTGCGGGCCGATGGACGTGCCCAGCAGCGTGAGCCCGTCGGGCGCCGCCTTAGCCACATAGGCCGCGCCAATGGTGCCCGTGGCCCCGGCCTTGTTGTCCACGATGACGTTGGTGGACAGCGCAGTGCCCAGCTTGAGGGCAATGTTGCGCCCCAGCACATCGGTGCTGCCGCCAGCGGGGTAAGGCACGACCCAGGTGATGAGCTTGCCCGCAGGCCAGTCGCCTTGTGCCCAGGCGGGCAGGCCCATGCCCACGCCAGCGCCCGCAAGGGCCAGGGTGGTCAGCAGGTGGCGGCGCTGCACGCCGCGTGGGGAAAGGAGGGATACCAAAGAGGTCATGGTGCAAGGCCCTCAGACAGGGGTGGGTGATGAAGAAGTCGATACCGGCGCAAAGCCGTAGAGCGCGGCCGGGTTGGCAACCAGCACGCGGTGCAGCGCATCGGCACCGGCCTGATCGCACCAGCGCGCCAGGGTGTCGATTTGCAATGCGTCATCCGGCACGGGGTGCAGGCCCGCGCTGGCGGTGGCGTGGGGCCAATCGCTGCCCCACAGCACGCGCTCTGGCGCGGCACGCAGGTAGCTGGCGACCAGCGCATCCAGCGCCGGGTCGTCCACCGCATGGGTGGCACTGACGATGTAGCCGCCCGAGAGCTTGACCCAGGCCCTGCCCTCGCCCAGCAGTTGCAGCAGCAGCGCGTGGGCGGGGTGCTGCCCCGCCTGTGCGGGGGCGATGCGGCCCAGGTGGTCGAACACCAGGGGCACGGGCACGCTGCACAGCACATCGCCAAGACTGGCCAGCACATCGGGCGCCATCAACAGCTGCAGGTGCCAGCCCCAGGGCGCAATGCGCCGGGCCAGGGGCAGGATGGCATCCACCGAGCCGGTGACGCCCAGCGACAGGTTCAGCCGCACGCCGCGCACCCCCGCGTCGTGCAGGGCTTGCAGCTGGGCATCGCTCTCGCTGCCATCGATCACGGCCAAACCCCGGGCCTGTGCACCCAACGCAGCCAGGCCCTGCAGCATGCAGCGGTTGTCTGCGCCGTAGGTGGACGGCGTCACCAGCACCACGCGGGTGGTGCCGATGCGCTGCTGCAGTGCGCGGTAGTCCAGCACAGACGCATCCGGCGGCAGCAGCCTGGCGCCCGGTGCCGTGGGAAAGCGGCTGTCGTATACATGCACATGGCAGTCGCAGGCGCCTGCCGGCACGGCGGTGCGGGGCGCTGCGGTACCGGCCGAAAAGCGTACGGGCGCAGCAGTGCTTTCGCTGGGCATGGCGAGGCTCGGTGGGCGTGAAAAGGAGCGGTGGTGCCTGGCGGCGGCGTCAATCAGTCCAGGCTGGCGCCCGAGTCCTTGACGATCTTGGCCCAGCGCGGCACTTCGGCCTTCAGCAGTGCGCTGAACTGCTCGGCCGAGCCGCCCAGCACGTCGCCGCCCTCGGAGCGCAGCTTGTCGGCCACGTCGGGCTGCTGCAGAGCCGCGTTGATGGCCTTGTTGAGCTGCGCCACGATGGGCGCGGGCGTACCGGCAGGCGCCAAGATGCCAAACCAGGTCACGGCCTCGAAGCCCTTGTAGCCCGACTCGGCGAGCGTCGGCACGTCGGGCAACTGGGACGAGCGCTTGGCCGAGGTGATGGCCAGCACCTTGAGCTTGCCGTTGCGCACCTGGCCCAGCAGCGTGGGCACGGACGACATGTACAGGTCGATCTGCCCGCCCACCAGGTCCGTCATGGCCTGGGCCGCGCCCTTGTAGGGGATGTGGCGCAGCTGGATGCCCGCGGCATTCTCGGCCAGTTCGCCCGCCAGGTGGGCCACGGTGCCGTTGCCCGAGTAGCCCAGCGTCAGCGCATCGGGCTTGCCCTTGGAGGCCGCAACCACATCAGCGAAGGTCTTGAAAGGCGAGTTGGCCGGCGCGGCCATCACGATGGGCGAGGACGACACCAGGGCCACGGGCACCAGGTCCTTGAGCGGGTCGTAGGGCAGCTTGGGGTACAGCGTGGGGTTGATGGCCAGATTGCTGGTCTGGCCCATGACCAGGGTGTAGCCGTCAGCCGGTGATTTGGCGGCGGCATCCACGCCCAGGTTGCCGCCCGCGCCGGGGCGGTTGTCCACGATCACGTTCCACTTGTTCTGGTCGGTAAGCTTTTGTGCCAGGGTGCGCGCGATCATGTCGGTGCCGCCGCCGGGCGGGAACGGCACCACAAGGCGGATGGGCTTGTTGGGATAGGCGGCCTGGGCCTGTGCGGCCAGGGGCACGGCCGCGCAGGCCAGGCCCATCAGGGCCGCGCACAGGGGCGCGCCGACAGCACGCGAAAGCGATAAAAAAGCAGGCATGGATTTGTCTCCGTTATGGTGGTTCGTCACACCGGTCTGCAGAACCCGTCCAGGTCCGGCGCCGTGGGTGCGACTGTACGCAGGCGTTTCAACCCATACAATGCGGTTGCATACAATGAAACATATTGCACCATGAGCAACAGCCCTGCCCTACCTCCGTCACCCCTGGCCCCCACCGCGGAAGCGGAGGCCAGTGGCG
>DATLGV010000525.1:0-1558 GCA_035540275.1 Acidovorax sp.
CAGAAAATCGCCTTTTTCGCACAATGGCGGTACTTCAGCCGTGATCCGCACGCGGGCTGTATACCAAGACTGCGACAACGCCTTCCACCCACGGAGAGAGACAACCATGTATCCCAAGAACGCCTGGTACGTAGCCTGCACACCCGACGAGATCGCGGACAAGCCCCTGGGCCGCACCATCTGCGGCGAGAAGATCGTGTTCTACCGTCCCGCGCCCGATCAGGTCGCCGCGCTGGACGACTTCTGCCCGCACCGGGGCGCCCCGCTGTCGCTGGGCACGGTGTGCGAAGGCCACCTGCAGTGCGGCTACCACGGCCTGCGCGTGGAATGCACCGGCAAGTCGGTGTCCATGCCCGGCCAGCGCGTGCAAGGGTTCCCCAAGGCGCACAGCTTTCCGGTGGTGGAGCGCTATGGCTTCGTCTGGGTGTGGCCTGGCGACGCCGACAAGGCCGACCCCGCCACCATCCACCACCTGCCCTGGGCCAACAACCCCGAGTGGGCCTACGGCGGCGGGCTGTACCACATTGCCTGCGACTACCGCCTGATGATCGACAACCTGATGGACCTGACGCACGAGACCTACGTGCACTCCACCAGCATCGGCCAGAAGGAGATCGACGAGGTGCCCTGCAAGACCCGCGTGGAGGGTGACGAGGTCATCACCAGCCGCTTCATGGAAGGCATCGAGGCCCCTCCGTTCTGGAAGATGGCGCTGCGTATGAACGGCCTGCCAGACGACCAGATGGTGGACCGCTGGCAGATCTGCCACTTCACGCCCCCCAGCCATGTGCTGATCGAGGTGGGCGTGGCGCTGGCCGGCCACGGCGGCTACAACGCCCCGGCCGACAAGAAGGCATCGAGCATCGTGGTGGACTTCATCACGCCCGAGACCGAAACATCGATCCACTACTTCTGGGGCATGGCCCGCAACTTCAAGCCGCAGGACCCGTCGCTCACCACCCAGATCCGCGACGGCCAAGGCAAGATCTTTGCCGAAGACCAGCAGATGCTGGAACTGCAGCAGGAGAACCTGCTGCGCTACCCGGATCGCAAGCTGCTCATGCTCAACATCGACGCGGGCGGCGTGCAGTCGCGCAAGATTCTGGACCGCCTGCTGGCGGCCGAGCGTGCACCGGCCGCACCCCAGGCGGTGGCCGCATGACCGCGCAGGAGACCCTGCAGGTCCGCGTCGTCAAGAAGCAGACCGAGGCCGAAGGCATCGCCAGCTTTGAGCTGGCGCGGCTGGACGGCGCGGCCCTGCCGCCGTTCAGCGCGGGCTCGCACATCGATGTGCACCTGCCCGGCGGGCTGACACGGCAATACTCGCTGTGCAATGCCTCGCACGAGTCGCACCGCTACCGCATCGCCGTGTTGCGCGACGCGGCATCGCGCGGCGGCTCGGTCGCCATGCACGACAGCGTGCACGAGGGCGATGTGATCACCATCAGCACGCCGCGCAACCACTTTGCGCTGCACCCCGCACAGCGCACGCTGCTGCTGGCAGGCGGCATTGGCGTGACGCCGCTGCTGTGCATGGCCGACCGGCTGGCGCGCACCG
>DATLGV010000526.1:0-1665 GCA_035540275.1 Acidovorax sp.
GCTTGCAGGCCGGCCAGCCCGCCCACACGCTGGTCGTTGATGAAAATCTGCGGCATCTGCCGCACCGAGGGGCCGCATTTGGCATAAAACGCCAGGCGCTCGGCCTCGTCATCGATCTTGATTTCTTCGTAGGGCAGCGAACGGGATTGGAGGAGCATCTTGGCCGACTCGCACTGCGGGCAGGAGGACTTGGAATACACGGTGATTTGAAGGGTCATGGTGTGAGTTTACGGGGCGTGGAGCGGGCGCCCCGGCAAGGCGACTCACAGGTCCGCACCCCGACGAGTGTGGAGTGGTTTACCATTCGGTTTGTTTTGTGACTGATTGGTAATTTATGTCCTTGCTATTCCCTTGGGGGCGCCGTTCCGTGCTGCTGGTGTCCACAGCTCTGGTACTCGCGTTGGTCGGTTGCTCCTCCACCACTCCGCCCTCCGGCATCACCCCCGTCACGCCGTTTGACCTGGCGCGGTACGAGGGCCGCTGGTATGAGGTGGCCCGGCTCGACCATTCTTTTGAACGTGGCATGACCGATGTGAGCGCCACCTACCAGCGCCAGGCGGACGGCAGCGTGCGCGTGCTCAACCGGGGTTTTGATACCGCCAAGAACGACTGGCGCCAGGCCGAAGGCAAGGCGAAGTTCACCGGCGATGCCAACACGGCGTCGCTCAAGGTCTCGTTCTTTGGCCCGTTCTACGGCGGCTACCACGTGGCCGCGCTCGATGCCGACTACCAATGGGCGCTGGTGGTGGGTCCAGACCGCAGCTACTGCTGGATTCTGTCGCGCAGTAAGCAACTCGCCCCTGCCGTGCGCGAGCAACTCATCGCCCGCGCCCAGGCATTGGGCATTGACACGCAGGCGCTCATCTGGGTAACCCACGACCGCACCGATCCGCAGCCATGAGTGCACACCCCCCCACATTCCCCATCGCCATCATCGGCGCAGGTCTGGCGGGTCTGTCGTGCGCACAGGCCTTGCTGCAGGCAGGGCACACCGTGCATGTGTTCGACAAAAGCCGGGGCCCATCGGGCCGCATGAGCACGCGCCGCGCCGAGGACGCTGCAGGCCCCTGGCAGTGCGACCACGGCGCGCAGTACTTCACTGCGCGCCACCCGCAGTTCCGCGCCGAGGTGGCCCGCTGGCAGCAGGCCGGGGTGGCCGCCTTGTGGGACGCCCGCCTGGCCAGCTTTGACGGCACCGCGTGGACCACGCCTGCCACCCCGCTGGAGCGCTTTGTGGGCATCCCGCGCATGACATCGCCCGCCGGCTGGCTGGCGCAGGGCCTGCAGCAGGCGGGCGACCGGGCGCTGGCGCAATGGCAAACCACGGTGCAAAAACTGGAGCGCCATGCCGATGGCTGGGCCATTACCTCGGCAGAGCACGGCCTGCACGCGCAGCGCTACAGCGCCATGCTGCTGGCCGTGCCCGCCCCGCAGGCCGCGCCACTGCTGCGCCCCGTGGCCGCCACAGGCGCTGCGGTGGCCGCCAGCGCAAGCATGCGCGGCAGCTGGGCGGTGATGGTGCGCTGCGCCGCACCCGTGGCCCTGCCGTGGGACGGCGCCTTCATCAACACCGGCCCGCTGCGCTGGGTGGCGCGCGACAGCAGCAAGCCCGGTCGCACCGCGCCCGCAGGCACCGAAACCTGGCTGCTGCACGCCAGCCCCGAG
>DATLGV010000527.1:0-2043 GCA_035540275.1 Acidovorax sp.
GAGAAGGTTTCGGGCGCAATGCCCAGCTGGGCAGCGATCAGACGTTTGCGCTGGTGCAGGGTGACCTGCATGGCGCCGCTGTGGTCGGGCTGGGCGTGGTTCAGCAGCCACTGGGCGCAGCGCGATTCGGCGTCCTGCGCCAGGCGGCTCACGGCCAGCTCGGACTGCTGACGGTAGCCCTGGGCCATGTCCAGCAGCAGGCCCCGCGCGCCAGCAGGCATGGCGGCCAGGCTGCGCCGAAAGTCTTCGATGGGCACACGCCGCACATGCACACGCGTGTCGGACACCATGTCCACCGGCAGGGGCAGGCCCAGCAAGGCCGACGCGGCGTCGAGCCAGAACGGCCCCTCGACGGCACCGAGCTGGTGGCGCAGGAAACCGTCGTCCAGCACACCGCGCAGCACGCGGCCGCTTTCGAGGTGCAACACCGTCGTCAGCACCTCATTGCGCCTGCGCAGCACTTCGCCGGGGGCGATCACCTCGGTGTCAGCGGGCAGAGAAAAAAGGGTAGATGGCAGCATGGAGGCCACTGTGCCGTGCGGCTGCGCCTGCGGCATTGAGCCACATCAAAACCGCACCATGTCGCCCGCCCCGCGCGCCCCCGGTTTGCGCCAAAACACACGAAAACTGCGCCAGCAACGTGCATGGATGCGCGCTGAAAGCGCCCGACAGGGATGTAGACAGGTGTTGCACCAGGGCATGGAACTTGCGATGCCCTCCCGGCGGACCCCGCCCTGCACCACGGTGCAACAGGGGCCGCGCCTACCCCTTGCCCCCGCCGGACCTCCGGCGTTTTCATCCCCGGGAATCACTCCATGAAGAAAAACCTGATTGCACTGTCTCTCTCGCTCGGTAGCGCCCTGCTGTGCGCCACCGGGGCCCAGGCCCAGAGCTCCGTCCAGCTGATGGGCCTGACCGATGTGTTTGTGGGCTCCCTGAAAAACGCCGGTGACGCCGGCAGCAGCAAGGTGGTCAACAGCGGCGGCATGACCACGTCGTGGTTCGGCGTCAAGGGCACCGAAGACCTGGGCGGCGGGCTCAAGGCCAACTTTGCGCTCACCTCGTTCATCAAGGTGGACAGCGGCATCCAGGGCCGCTTTGCCAACGACACCTTCTTCTCGCGCGACGCCAACGTGGGCCTGAGCGACAGCTGGGGCACCGTCACGGTGGGGCGCGGCCTGGCGCCCAACTTCCTGCCGTCCATCCTGTCCAACCCGCTGGGCGACTCGTTCACCTTTGCGCCGCTGATCCTGCACATGAACGTGCCCCTGTTCAACGGCACGGGCTGGGGTTCCACCACGCCGTCCGACACCGGCTGGTCCAACGAAATCATCTACAGCACGCCCAACCTGGGCGGGCTGACCGCCAACCTGCACTACCAGTTTGGCGAGGTCGCGGGCGACAGCAGCAAGAAGAACGTGGGCATCAACGCGCTGTACTTCAACGGCCCCATCACCCTCACCGGCTTTTACGAGCGTGACCAGATGAGCAACCCCGCCGTGCCCAGCACCTACCTGGGCACCACCAAGACCGACTGGATGCTGGGCGGCGCGTATGACTTTGCCATCGTGAAGGCCTTTGCCAGCCACGGCCAGGCCAAGGCCGACAACACCACCAACAAGGCCAAGACCACGCAGCTGGGGGTGTCGGTGCCTGCAGGCGCCACCGGCAAGGTGCTGGCCTCGTGGGCGCAGACAAAGATGACGGCCACCGACATCTCGCGCAAGACCTTCACCGTGGGGTATGACTACTTCCTGTCCAAGCGCACCGACGTGTACGTGATGGCCATGAACGACCGCATCACCAACCAGACCAAGGGCAACAGCTTCGGCGTGGGCATCCGCCACCGGTTCTGAGGCCTGCACGCAGCGCCTGGGGCGTTTTCAAGTCCCAGCAGCCCCAGCGTCGGTGAAATATGCCTGAGCAGCTACAAAATCAGTAGCACCCGAAAATCGTTCACGTTGGTGTGCGTGGGGCCGGTGACCAGCAGGTCGTCCAGCCCCGCAAAAAATCCCCAGGCGTCGTTGCGCGCCAGGTGATCGT
>DATLGV010000528.1:0-3204 GCA_035540275.1 Acidovorax sp.
TCCGCGTTGTCGCCAGATGGACAGATGGACAGATGGGCAGAAAACTAAGTAGCGATGCTCGCAGGCTGTCCGGCCGGGTATCCAGCCGGGTAGCGCGCTGGATTCCCTCCGAACTCAACCGTGGCCCTGCGGGCCGCGTCACGCAGAGCATCGACGGCTGCGTGCATTGCGTCAGGTTTACCAAGTCGGGATATCGGGCCAGAAATCGTCAAAGCGCCCTTGAGTTCTCCGAGTGCACCGAAGACGGGAACCGAGGCCGAGGCGGTCTCTGGATCGCGTTCACCGTAAGAGGTTGCCCACAGCTGTGAGCGCACCTCTTGGCTGCCTTCGCCGTCACCACCGAACGCAAGGAGTACTTTGCCGGATGCGCCTCGGTGCACGTCGAATTCCTCGCCGATCCGAATGGAGACGCGGACGGTGCGGGCAGGCTCCACGCGGCTCAGCACCAAGCGCTTTGAGCCCACACGGATGTAGAAAGAAGCGGTCTCTCCAAGGCGGTTGCTCAATTCCTCCAGCAGTGGCTGGACCACTGTCTCCATCCGAAAAGAGCGCTGATAAATCGCAGCCAAACGCATCGGCTCCGGCCCCACGGCATAGGCGCCATCTTCCAGCTTCCGTATGAAGCCCCCATGCTCGAGCGCGATGAGCAGGCGCAGGGCGGTGCTCTTGTACATATCCGTCCGTTTCGACAGCTCGGTCAGCGTAAGCCGTTCTTCTTCAGGGCCAAACGCGCCGAGCAGCGCAAACGCCCTGTCCAGGACGGCAACACCGCTGGTGGCTTCAGCGGCGCCGGTGTTGATAGAGGTCATGGGGGCCATGGAATCCATTTTGTTCTGCTGAGTAGAACACACCCTATCCATCCATTTTTTCAAGGGTTAACCCTGGTGATTTTGCGTGGTTGCTTGGATATAGTTCTATCTAAAAGAACTATGTTCTATTCAATAGAACTTTACAGGCCCATGCCGTCAAAGCTGCACTGGATCAGGACCCCCTATGAGCGGTAATTACCTCAGCGTTCGTGAAGATTGGTTGGCGCTTGGCGAAGAGCCGGTGCTGGAGCCAGAGCTGGCGGTCATCGATGCGCACCACCATTTCTATGACCGGCCTGGGTGGACGTACCTGAGGGACGAATACCTCGCAGATGCGAGCGCCGGACACACGGTGCTGGCAAGCGTCTACATGCAGGCGCTGACTCGCTACCGCGAGCAAGGCCCGGAGCACCTGAAGCCTGTGGGTGAAACGGAATACGTGGTGGCCTGCACGCCATCAGGCAGTGGGCCCATTCACCTGGCCTGCGGCCTGGTGGGCCATGCCGATCTACGACGCGGGAGTGCCGTGCGCGAGGTACTCGACGCCCACCTGGAAGCCGGGCACGGGCGATTTCGTGGAATCCGTCATTTGGTGACGTGGGATGCGGACAGCTCCTTGTCCAACCCGTTGACCGCTGCGCCGCCCGGCCTGCTGGCGGATGCAGGCTACCGCGCAGGCCTGTCCGAGCTGAATGCCTGCGGGTTGTCTTACGACGCCTGGCTACTATGGCCTCAATTGCCGGAACTCATCGACGTTGCGGACGCCTTTCCGGACTTGCCCATCGTGCTGGACCACTGCGGCGGCATCGTGCGCATCGGTGCGTATGCGGGGCGTGAGCAGGAAGTCTTCCACCGATGGAGCGCCTCGATGCGCGAGCTGTCACGCCGCCCCAACGTGTGGGTGAAGCTGGGGGGCCTGGGCATGCGCATCAATGGCTTCGGGTTCGAGAGGCAGGCACAGCCGCCTTCTTCGTTGCAACTGGCCGAAACCTGGCGTCCGTGGGTGCACACCTGCATCGAGGCATTCGGGCCGCAGCGCTGCATGTTCGAGAGCAATTTCCCGGTGGACAAAGGCTCGTACAGCTTTACCAACGGATGGAACGCGTTCAAGCGCCTGACCGCAGGCTTTTCTGCTGCCGAACGACACGCGCTTTTTCAAGGCACCGTCCGCCGTGTGTATCGGCTGGATTGAGCGCCCACCTTGATTTCACCCACAACCCCTGGAGACACCATGTTCCCTCTTTCGCGCGCCATTGGCAGCTTGGTTCTGCTGGCTGCATCGGCCACCGCATTCGCGCAGCCAGCCTATCCCAGTCAACCCATCAAGGTCATCGTGCCCTTTCCGCCTGGAGGGGGGACCGACATCGTGACGCGGATGGTGCTGGACAAGATCCGTGCCTCCACAGGATGGACGCTGGTCGTGGACAACAAAGCCGGGGCAGGCGGGAACATTGGCATGGATGCAGTCGCCAAGGCAGCGCCCGATGGCTACACCATCGGCATGGGTCAAACGGCCAACTTGGCGATCAACCCCGCGCTGTACGCCAAGATGCCTTACGACGCGACCAAAGCCTTCGCGCCCGTTGCAACAGTGGCTGGACAACCTGTGGTCCTGGTCGTGAACAGTGCCTCGCGCTTCAAGACCCTTGCCGATCTGGTCAATGCTGCCAAGGCCAAGCCTGAAACCTTGACCATGGCCTCTGCGGGCAACGGCACGGTCGGCCATCTGACCGGAGAGGTGTTCACACGCCAGGCGGGCATCAAGACCAATCACATCCCCTACAAGGGTGCCGGTCCGGCAGCCACCGATCTGCTGGGCGGCCAGGTGGACTACTACTTCGCCACTCCCCAGGCCGTGATCTCGTTCGTCAAGGCGGGAAAGCTGCGCGCACTGGCGGTGAGCTCCACCAAGCGGCTTCCCGTTCTTCCTGGTGTTCCGACGATTGCAGAGAGTGGCTACAAGGACTTCAACACCAGCGACTGGAAGATGCTGGTGGCGCCGGCGGGGACGCCTCCTGAGGTTTTGGCCAGATTGCAGGCCGAAGTGAGCAAGGCTCTTGCGCGTCCCGACACGATCACGGCCCTCCAGGCGGAGGGCAGCGAGCCTTTGGCGAGCTCTTCCCAAGAAGCCATCACATTCCTCAAAGCGGAGCAGGAGCGATGGGGCAACGTGGTACGTACCAGCAATGTCAAGCTGGACTGATCGATCACCTTCACCAAAAGCACCCTGAGGTATTCATGAAATTCTCTCGCACGATTTACGCGGCAATCGTCACTGCAGCCGTGGCGCTCACTGCGTCACACACCCACGCCCAAACCTATCCAGTCAAGCCGATCACCTTCATCGTTCCATACGCGGTGGGCGGCACGACCGACATCGTGGCCCGGCTGGTGA
>DATLGV010000529.1:0-2075 GCA_035540275.1 Acidovorax sp.
CTGGATGTGAGGGGCGGCCACCACCGTGGTGTCAAACATCATGTCTACCTGGCCGCTGATCACGTCCTGGATCGCAGGGCCGCTGCCCTTGTAGGGCACATGCGTGAACTTCACGCCCGACTTGTAGGCCAGCAACTCCACCGCCAGGTGCTGCGAGCTGCCCGTGCCGGCCGACGCCGAAGACAGCCCCCCCTGCCGGCCCTTGGCTGCCGCCAGCACGTCCTTCAGGGTTTTGTAGGGGCTGGCGGCGGACACCACCAGCACCACCGGATTGGTGCCAATCAGCGTGACCGGGCTGAACGACTTGATGGGGTCGTAGCCCAGCTTGGGGTACAGGCTGATGTTGATGGCATGGGAGCTGACGGTGCCGCCCAGCAGCGTGTAGCCGTCGGGGGCCGAGCGCGCAGCCGCCTCCGAGCCGATGCTGCCTGCAGCGCCGCCCTTGTTCTCCACCACCACCGTGGTGCCCAGGGCCGTGCCCAGTTGCTGGCCGATCAGGCGCGCCAGGGTGTCGGTGGTGCCACTGGCCGCAAAGGGCACCACATAGCTGATGGGTTTGCCGGTGGGCCAGGCGTTCTGGGCCGTGGCGGGCAGCGCCATCAGCGCGCCTGCGGCCGCCAGGGCGAAGGATCGGACCAGGGTTCTGCGTTGCATGTGTTGATCTCCGGTGATGAAAAGAGGGCGAAAAAAAGCGGCGGGTTGGCGCAGCGACCACGCCCCGGGTCTCGGGCCGGGGCGCGGCGGGAGGCTGGCTGATCGTTGTGTGGTGTCTGTGTGCGAACTTTGTGATACGTCGTCATACAACAACACTTGTATTTTGGACCCATCTGAACACCGCCAGACAAGGGATTACCCGAGCTATCGCAAGACTTTTCGATGCAGATCAGCGGATTTTTTGCAATTTTTGCGCCATTCCAGCAGAAAAAACCCCTGGTATCGGGATGCGCCTCTGCGGAGAAAGCATGAAGCAGGTTGTTTTTGTTTCCATATAGTTGTACGATGACTAACAATATCATCCACGGAGACCCGCCATGAGCCTGCAACGTCGCGCCCTCCTTCTGGCCTGCACCGCCGCACTGGCCGCAGGGGCTGCCAGCGCACAGAACGCCGACTGGCCCACCAAGACCCTGCGCATCGTGGTGCCCTACCCACCCGGCGGCAGTTCGGACATCATTGCGCGATCGATCAGCCAGGCGCTGTCCGAGTCGCTCAAGCAAAGCGTGATCGTCGAGAACAAGCCCGGCGCCAACGGCAACCTGGGCGCCGACTTTGTGGCCAAGGCCGAGCCGGACGGCTACACCCTGCTGCTGTGCGATGTGGGTGCACTGGCCATCAGCCCCTCGGTCTATACCAAGCTGTCGTTCGACCCCTCCAAAGACCTGCGTGGCGTGACCATGCTGGCCTACTCGCCCCACCTGCTGGTGGTGCACCCCTCGGTGCCGGTGAGCAACCTCAAGGAGCTGGTCGCCTACTCCAAAAAGAACGAACTGAACTTTGCCGTGACGGCCACCGGCAGTGCCCCCCACCTGGCGGGCGTGGCGCTGGAACGCGCCAGCGGCGCACGCTGGCAATACATCCCCTACAAGGGCGGCGTCACCGCGATTCAGGACACCGTGGCGGGCCAGACCCAGGTGCTGATGAACGGCATGCTGGCCACCCTGCCCCAGGTGCAAAACGGCAAGCTCAAGGTGCTGGGCGTTTCCAAGTCCACCCGCATGCCGCTGATCGGTGACGTGCCCACCATTGCCGAGCAAGGTGTGGCGGGCTACGAATCCGGCACCTGGCAAGGCGTGCTGCTGCCGCGCGGCACGCCCGATGCCGTCGTGCAAAAGCTCAACAAGGCGCTCATCACGGCCATCCGCGCCCCCGAGATCCGCTCGCGCCTGGCCGGCCAGGGCGCCGAAGTGGTGACCATGACCTCCACCGAACAGGACCAGTTCTTCGCCAAGGAACGCGCGCGCTGGGCCAGCGTGGTGAAGACCGCCAACATCAAGCTCGACTGAGCGCCACAGACACCCGTTTCATTCACCATCCTCTCCCGCTGCAATGACCATGAACCCCCAAGAACTCAAAAC
>DATLGV010000530.1:0-2940 GCA_035540275.1 Acidovorax sp.
GGCCCTGGTGCGCGGCAATCAGCGCTTCATAAAAATCGTCGCAGGCCTGCAGGTTCGGTTGGGTGTTCAGCATGGGCATGTTCCTTGTCGTCTTCCTGGTCAGACGGCTGCGGCCGTGGCACGCGCCAGAGCATCACGCACGGCGGCTTCGGTGGGCGTGCGCCAGCGCGCGCACACGTGCTGGTCGGGCCGCACCAGGTACACGGTGCGTGGCAGCGCGTCCAGCCGCTGGGCGGCCAGGGCGTGGTGGTCCATCACGTCGATGCCGATCTGCAGCACCTTCGTACCGGGCAGGTCACGCGCCCAGGCGGGTGCAGGGCCAAACACCAGCAGCGTGAAGTCCGGCCCCAGCTCGCGCAGCAGCCAGGTGGGCTGGCCTTGCTTCGTCAACGGTGCATCCAGCAGCACGGCGCCGGGCACCTGCGTGCCCCCCAACGCATCGGTGTCGGGCGTGTTCAATGGCGATGTGTGCAGCGTGGCGGGCACCGACAGGCGCCCGCTGTTGACGATGCGGCGCGCAAACGCATGCTCGCGCGCCAGGTGCAGCGCGGCGTCGCGGAACAGGCGGCTCACCTCGCTCTTGGGCGTGATGAAGTCGGTGGCGCGGGTGGAGTTGCACAGGTTCTCGTCAGCCGCGTACTCGCGCTCCGGGCCGTACGTATTCACCAGCGCTGGGCTGGCGCGGCCCTGGAGCACCCAATCGAGCTTCCAGGCCAGGTTCTCCGCGTCCTGCACACCGCTGTTGGCGCCGCGGGCGCCAAAGGGCGACACCCCATGCGCGCTGTCGCCCGCAAAGATGACCCGGCCGTGCACGAACTGGTCCATGCGCAGGCAGGCAAAGGTATAGACGCTGGCCCAGTCCAGCTCGAACTGCGCATCGGCACCCAGCAGCGCCTGCACGCGCGGAATGATGTTCTCGGGCTTTTTTTCTTCCTCGGGGTCGGCGTCCCAGCCCAGCTGGAAGTCGATGCGCCACACGTTGTCGGGCTGGCGGTGCAGCAGCACGCTCTGGTTGGGGTGAAAGGGCGGGTCGAACCAGAACCAGCGCTCGGTGGGGAAGTTCGCCTCATCCGCCAGCTTCACATCGGCGATCAAAAAGCGGTCCTGAAAAATGCGCCCCTTGCTCTCCAGCCCTAATATCTGCCGCGTGGGCGAGCGCGCGCCGTCGCAGGCCACCAGCCACTCTGCGTCGATCTGATAAGCGCCCTCGGGCGTGTCAATGCTCAGCAGCGCGCCGTCCGCGCGGCTTTGCACCGCCGTCACCTTGTTGTGCCAGCGGATGTCGATGCCCGGCAGCTGCAGCGCACGCTCCACCAGGTAGGCCTCGGCGTAGTACTGCTGCAGGTTGATGAATGCGGGGCGCTCGTGGCCTTCTTCGGGCAGCAGGTTGAATTCATACAGCTGCTCGTCCTTCAAAAACACCTTGCCCAGGTTCCACGACACGCCCTTGTCCACCATGCGCTGGCCCACGCCCAGGCGGTCCCAGATCTCCAGCGTGCGCTTGGCAAAACAGATGGCGCGCGAGCCGATGGAGAGCTTGTGGTCGTTGTCCAGCACCACCACGCGCTGCCCGCGCTGGGCCAGGTCAATGGCCAGCGACAGGCCCACCGGGCCCGCGCCAATGACCACGACGGGGTGCTGCGCAGGCGTCGTGCGGTCCTGGTCGGGCGAGCGCACGTAGCCGAAGTCGATGGCCTGTACCTCGGCACCACTGGCGTGGAAGGCCTCGGGGGGGATGTCTCTGGGGTTCATATCTTTTGTCTCCTCCAGCCTCTGCGGCTCAGCCTTCCAGGGCTTTCCACATCTGCACGTCGCGCTCGGCGGTCCAGATGCGTGGGTCGGGGTATTGCGTGGCTTCGTCGTACGCACGGGTCACGTCAAACGGCATGCAGTGGTTGAAGATCACCCAGTGCCCGTACTTGGGCTGCAACTTGGTAAACGTGGCCTCGTACACCTTGCGCAGGTCTTCACCCTTCGCGGCACTCGCCTTCACGCTCTCGTACAGGTCGCTGATGAAGGCGCGTGTGCCCGCCAGGCCCGCCTGCACCTGCTCGGGCGTCTGCAGTGCGGCGCCCCGGCCGGGCACCAGCTTTTCGGGCTTCAGGGCCGCAATGTTGTCCAGCGTCTGCGGCCAGTCCTGAAAGTACGCATCGCCCGCATACGGCGTGGCGTCGAACTCCACCAGGTCGCCGCTGAAGAGGATCTTTTCTTGCGGCAGCCAGGCCACCGTGTCGCCCTTGGTATGGCCCCGGCCCAGTTGCAGGATCTGCACCTCCAGCTTGCCCAGCCACAGGGTCATCTTCTTGTTGAAGGTCATCGTGGGCCAGGTCAGGCCGTCGGGCACGCTCTCCACGTTCTGGAACAGGCGCGGAAAGCGGCCGATCTCGCTGTCCTTGTCGAACTGCCCGCGCTCCACGATCAGGTCGCGTGTGTCCTCGCTGGCAATGATGTGCTCGGCACCGTAGGCGCTGGCGCCCAGCACCCGCACCGCGTGGTAGTGGCTCAGCAGCACGTATTGGATGGGCTTGTCCGTCACCTCGCGGATGCGGCGGATCACGTCCTGGGCCATCACGGGCGTGGCCTGGGTGTCGATGACCATCACCGCGTCGTCGCCAATGATGATGCCGGTGTTGGGGTCGCCCTCGGCCGTGTAGGCATAGGCGTGGTCGGAGAGCTTGTCGAAGCTCACCTTCTTCACTTCGAGGTCAGCGGCGGAGGCAAAGGTTTTGACGGTGCTCATGGTGGTAATTTGTTAATGGTGAATTCGTTTATCTAAACGGAATGTGTTGATGTTAGGCAAGAAATTTGTTTATGTCTAACGCATTTGTTTAGGTGTAAACCCGAAGGGCTGCTGAAGACCGCGCTGCGTGGACAATCGCCCCATGCCCACGATGCCCCCCGACCTGCCCCCTGCCGACGACGAAGACACGCCCCGCAGCC
>DATLGV010000531.1:0-2037 GCA_035540275.1 Acidovorax sp.
GACAGGTCCACGGTAGAAGCCACGCGCACACCACCTGGGCCGTCGATGGAGGTCTTGAGCGTGTCGGCCAGCTTGTGCGCCAGCAGCCCGCCCACACTGTCGCCCGCGCACTGGTCGATGAGCGCATCGATCTGCTCCGAGGTCACCAGGCAGCGCGCAGCGTCGTGCACCAGCACCCAGTCGCCAGGCTGCGCGCCACGATCCAGCAGCGCCTTGAGGCCACCCAGCACCGTGTCGGCGCGCGTGGGGCCTCCACACTCGACCACAAAAAATGCGGGGTGGGCATGGGCATCCAGAAAGCGATCGCCCGGCGCCACAGCCACCAGTGTGCCCAGCAGGCGGCCCACACCGGCAAAGGCGGCCAGCGTGTGCAGCACCATCGGGTGGCCTGCCACCAGGTGGTACTGCTTGGGCAGCGGGGCCGTGGGTGCGCTGGCAGACAGTGCTGCGGCGGGCGAGAACGCCGCCACGGTCGATGCCTGCACAGGCTGCGCTTGCGCGGCGAAGCCTGCACCTGCCGGCACGGCCCGCGACCCTACCCCGGCGCAGGGCACCAGCGCCCAAAAACGCCCTTGGGCCGACAAGGGGGTGAGCGAAGGGTGCAACAGGGGAGCAGTCATGGAGCGCTCATTCTAAAATCTCCCGTTGCCCCCGATCCAACCCGTGCGTGTTTCGCGCCCCAGGGGATGCGGTGGGCCCACTGACGACGCCGTCCGCATGGAACTCCCCAAACTCTCCCCCGGAAAACGCTTTGCCCTGCCCCGCCCCGTGGGCAGTGCCGACTCCCTGCTGCTGGCCCGCCTGGCCGAGCGCGACAAGGCCGCCGGCCGCACCACCGCCATCGTCACCTCTGACGCCACCGACGCGCAGCGGCTCATCGACGAGATGGCCTTTTTTGCGCCCGGCCTGCGCTGCGCGCTGTTCCCCGACTGGGAAACGCTGCCCTACGACACCTTCAGCCCGCACCAGGACCTGATCAGCGAGCGGCTGGCCACGCTGTGGCGCATCTCGCAAGGTGAGGCCGACGTGGTGCTGGTGCCCGCCACCACGGCGCTGTACCGCCTTGCCCCGCCCTCCTTCCTCGCGGGCTACACCTTCCACTTCAAGGTCAAGCAAAAGCTCGACGAGGCCAAGTTCAAGGCCCAGCTCACGCTGGCGGGCTACAGCCATGTGTCGCAGGTGGTGAGCCCCGGCGAATACGCCGTGCGCGGCGGGCTGATCGACCTGTTCCCCATGGGCTCGCTCGTGCCGTTCCGCGTAGACCTGTTCGACGACGAGATCGACAGCATCCGCACCTTCGACCCCGACAGCCAGCGCAGCCTGTACCCCGTGCCCGAGGTGCGCCTGCTGCCCGGCCGCGAGTTCCCCATGGACGACGAGGCGCGCGCCAAATTCAGGAGCCGCTGGCGCGAGATGCTGGAAGGCGACCCGACCAAAAGCCGCATCTACAAGGACATGGGCGCGGGCGTGGCCACGGCCGGCATCGAGTACTACCTGCCGCTGTTCTTCGACGACACAGCCACCGTGTTCGACTATCTGGGGGCCGAAGCCACAGTGGTGCTGCACGGCGATCTGGAGCCGGCCTTCCAGCGCTTCTGGCAAGACACCAAGGACCGCTTTCGCCTGGTGCAGGGCGACCCCGAGCGCCCGGCGCTGCCGCCCGAGGCGCTGTTCCTCTCGGCCGACCAGTTCTACACCCGATCCAAGGAGCATGCGCAGCTGTCCATCCGCCCCGGCGTGGAGGACGTGGATGACAACCCCCACTTCCAGAAGCTGGGCGACCTGTCGGTGGTGCGCGGGGCCGAAGACCCGCTGGCCCGCCTGCACGCCCACATCCGCAACACGCAGCACCGCGTGCTGCTGATGGCCGAGAGCGATGGCCGGCGCGAGAGCCTGCTCGACTTTCTGCGCGCCAGCGGGGTGAACCCGCCGGCCTTTGACTCGCTGGCCGAGTTCCAGGGCTCGGCCGACGAAAAGGTGGGCATCGCCACCGCCGGGCTCACCGTGGGCTTCAGCTGGATCGAGGACGGCATCGAC
>DATLGV010000532.1:0-7584 GCA_035540275.1 Acidovorax sp.
GGAGGGAGGGAAGCGGCGAGTTTAGTCGCCTGCAGCCCCGGCGGCCTGCGCCCCATCTGGCAGTCCGGAGCTGCTGCGGGGAGCGGTGATAAAAAATGACAGCAATCAGTGCATGTTGCCCCTGGGGCTCAAAAATGGCGCGGCTGCAGGTCCAGGGCCTGTTCCGTGACCAGCGGCGCAGCCCTGCACCGCGCCGCTTCAGCCCGCCATCTTCTTGAGCTGGTACAGCGCATCCAGCGCCTCGCGCGGGCTCAGGGCATCGGGGTTGATGCCAGCCAGCGCCGCCTCGACCGGGCTGGCCCCTGCGCTCTCGGGCACCTCGGGGGCGGCGAACAGGTCCACCTGCAACTCGTCCTCGCCCGCGCGCTCTTCGAGCGCCGCCAGCGCATGGCGCGCGTGGTGCAGCACGGGCGAGGGCATGCCCGCCAGCTTGGCCACCTGAATCCCGTAGCTGCGGCTGGCCGGGCCGGGCTGGATCTCGTGCAAAAAGACGATGTCCGCGCCGCTCTCGGTGGCGCTCACGTGCATGTTGATCGCATGGCGCGCTTTGGCGGGCAGCTCGGTCAGCTCGAAGTAGTGCGTGGCAAACAGCGTGAAGGCGCGGGTCTTGTCGTGCAGGTGGGTGGCGATGCCGCTGGCCAGTGCCAGGCCGTCGAACGTGCTGGTGCCCCGGCCGATCTCATCCATCAGCACCAGGCTGTGCGGCGTGGCCGCGTGCAATATCTGCGCGGCCTCGGTCATCTCCAGCATGAAGGTGGACTGCGCGTTGGCCAGGTCGTCGGCCGCGCCGATGCGGGTGTGGATCGCGTCGATGGGCCCCAGACGGCAGCTGGCGGCGGGCACATGGCTGCCCATGCTGGCCAGCAGCACGATCAGCGCCACCTGCCGCATGTAGGTCGATTTGCCGCCCATGTTGGGGCCGGTGATGACCTGCATGCGCGTGTTGGCGTTGAGCCGCGTGTGGTTGGCGATGAAGCTGCCGCTCGATGTTTCGGCCAGGCGGGCTTCGACCACAGGGTGGCGGCCGCCTTCGATCTCGATGCAGGGCTCGGGCACGAACTGCGGCGCGCACCAGTTCAGGGTGAGCGATCGCTCGGCCAGCGTGCACAGCACATCGAGCGTGGCCAGCGCCTGCGCCAGGCGGGTGAGTGCGGGCACGTGGGGCTGCAGCTGGTCCAGGATCTGCTCGTACAGCCATTTCTCGCGCGCCAGCGCACGCTCGCTGGCCGACAGGGCCTTGTCTTCGAACGCCTTGAGCTCGGGCGTGATGAAGCGCTCGGCATTTTTCAGCGTCTGGCGGCGCCGGTAATCATCGGGCACCTTCTCGGCATGGCTGCTGGTGACTTCGATGTAGAAGCCATGCACCTTGTTGAACTGCACGCGCAGGTTGGGGATACCGGTGCGGGCTTTCTCGCGGGTTTCCAGGTCGAGCAAAAAGGCGTCGCAGTTGGTCTGGATGGCGCGCAGCTCGTCCAGCTCGGTGTCGAAGCCGTTGGCGATCACGCCGCCGTCGCGCACCAGGGCGGCAGGCTCTTCGGCAATCGCGGCCTGCAGCAGGGCCGTGCAACCCTCGGGCGGTTGCAGATGGCTGAAGATTTGCATCAAAAAGGGCTCTGGCGCCCGTCCATTGAGCGCAAGCAGCTCTGCTTTTTGTAGCGTCTTGCCCAGCGCGACCAGTTCGCGCGGGCGCACCTGGCGCAGCGCGATGCGGGCGGTGATGCGTTCCACATCGCTCACGCCCTTGAGCTCGCCGCGCAGCGTGGACCAGGGGCCCGCACCGCCACCTGCGCCGCCCGCCCCCCGCAAGGCCGTGGTGGCCGACAGGCGCTGGCGTGCCTCGGCGCGGTCGCGGCGGGGCTCCAGCAGCCAGGTCTTGAGCAGGCGGCTGCCCATGCCCGTCATGCAGGTGTCCAGCAGCGAGAACAGCGTGGGCGCATCGTCGCCACGCAGGGTCTTCACCAGCTCCAGGTTGCGGCGCGTGGTGGCGGGCAGGTCGATGAGGTCGTCGCCCCGCTGCACCTGCACGCTGTGTACATGAGTGAGAGTGCGGCCCTGCGTATGTTCGGCATAGGTCAGCAGCCCGGCGGCGGCGGCGTGGGCCTCGCCCAGGTCTTGCGCGCCCCAGGCCTGCAGGCTGGCCGCGCCCAGGTTTTCGAGCAACTTGCGCTCGCCCAGGGCGCTGTCAAACTGCCAGTCGGGCCGCAGGCTCATGGGGCAGGTGAAGGCGCCACCCTGGCGCAGCACCTGCAGCTGCTGCTCGAAGCGCTCGGTCACGCCCGCGCTGTAGATCAGCTCGCTGGGCGCCACGCGGGCCAGCCAGGCGCCCAGTTCATCCAGTGCGCACTCGGCCAGGAACACGCGGCCCTGCGTCACGCTCAGCCAGGCCAGACCACAGCGCGCGCGGGGCGCCTGGTGCACGGCCAGCAGCAGCGATTCGGATTTGTCGGACAGCAGCTCGGTGTCGGTCAGCGTGCCGGGCGTGACCACGCGCACCACCTTGCGTTCCACCGGGCCCTTGCTGGCGCCCACCTCGCCCACCTGCTCGGCAATCGCCACCGACTCGCCCATCTTGATCAGGCGCGCCAGGTAGTTCTCCAGCGCATGGAAGGGCACCCCGGCCATCACCACCGGCTGCCCGCCCGACTGGCCGCGCTGCGTGAGCGTGATGTCGAGCAGGCGCGCGGCCTTCTCGGCGTCTTGCCAGAAGACCTCGTAGAAGTCGCCCATGCGATAGAACAACAGTGTCTCGGGGTACCCGGCCTTGAGGGCCAGGTACTGCTGCATCATGGGGGTGTGGTGTTCGAGCGTGTCGGACATGCAGGGGGTGGCGGGAATGAGGCGTGGACTGTAGCAGTTCGGCCATCGGGTTTCCCCGGGGGGAATTCCACCGGGTTCTGCCAAGATGTTACGTTTTGACATACTCTTGGTTGTATGCTGGCAGCTTGCCCCGGAACGGAGCCTTCCTCCGTTGAGCGTTGGTGTTTCAACCCCAGGATTCAGAGGCTTCAGAGCGATCGTGATCTCGTCCGAACTGCTGACCGACCTCCTCACCCCTTCCGGGGAAGGCCTCATCGAGCCCATGGCGCAGGCGCGCCTGCAGGCGCTGGTGGATGCGGTGCCGGTGGCGCTCATGGAGTTTCGCCTGGAGGACGGCCGCCTGCTGCTGCTGGCGGCCAACGCGGCGGCCCGGCGCATGCCGGGGCTGGGCGCGGTGCGGCAGCCGGGCGTGGACGCGTGCGCGGTGTTTGATCTGCTGGCTGACACGCCGTTGATGGACCAGTTGCACGGCGTGGTGCGCGTGGGCGCGCCGCTGGAGCGCCGCCAGGTGGTGCGCGAGCCAGGCCGGTTGCTGCTGGCGTGGGACCTGTCGGCCCGCCGCGTGACCACCGACCGCATTGTGGTCACGGTGCGCGATGCCTCCGAGGCCGAGAACCTGCGCGCTGCACTCGCGGCGTCCGAGCGCACGCTGGAAGACGTGCGGCGCGAGTTGCGCGAGCAGACCGACGTGTTCAACACCATGGAGAGCCTGGCGCGCACCGGCCATTGGCGCCGCATCGAAGACCCGGGCGAAACCGTGCTGCTGTGGTCGCCCGGCCTGTGCAACATCGCAGGCTTCGAGCAACAGGAATGGGTGGACCCCGAGCGCGCCGTGAGCGGCATCCTGCCCGAAGACCGCCACGTGTTCGACAAGATCCGCGAGCGGGGATCCGGCCTGGACGTGGAGTACCGCTGGCGCCGGCCCGACGGCGAAGTGCGCTGGATGCGTTCGCGCGTGCAGCGCACCTTGCCGCGCGACGGCGTGCAGGTGGTGATGGGCGTGGTGCAGGACGTGACGGACGAGCACCGTGCGGCCGAGCAGCTGCGCGAGCAGCTGCTCTTTATCCAGCGCATCGCCAGCCGCATCCCGGGCTTCATCTACGAATACCGCCTGCATTCCGATGGCGGCACCAGCGTGCAGTACATCAGCGATGCCGTGCGCGAATTCATGGGCGTGGAGCCGCACGAGGTCACGGCCGACCATGGTGTCCTCATGCACCGTGTGGTGGCCGAAGACCTGCCCCTGGTGCAGCGCTCGGCCATGATGTCGGTGCGCAAGCTGGTGCCCTGGCAATGCGAGTACCGGGTGCGCATGGCCGACGGGAGTGTGCGTTGGCACATGACCAATGCCATTCCGCACCGCGAGGCCGATGGTTCGGTGGTGTCTCATGGCTTCACCATGGACATCACCGACCGCAAGCGCGCAGAGCAGGAGATCGAGCGCCTGGCGTTCTACGACGCGCTCACCGGGCTGCCCAACCGCCGCCTGCTGCTCGATCGCCTGCAACGCTCCATCGCCGCCTGCCAGCGCGTCCGCAACCTCGGCGCCCTGCTGTTCATCGACCTCGACAACTTCAAGGACCTCAACGACACCCTGGGCCACGACATGGGCGACCAGCTTCTGTCCCAGGTCGCCACCCGCCTGGTGGGCAGCGTGCGCGAGGCCGACACGGTGGCCCGCTTTGGTGGCGACGAATTCGTCGTCATGCTCGAAGCCCTGGCCCCCGATCTGCAGAACGCCGCCACCCAGGCAGAAACTGTGGCCGAGAAACTCCTGGCCAGCCTGAACCAGCCCTTCAACCTGGACGGGGCCCAGCACTACAGCACCCCCAGCATTGGCATCACCCTGTTTGGCGACGAACGCCTCACGGTGGACGAACTGCTCAAACGCGCCGACCTGGCCATGTACCAGGCCAAAGCCGCAGGGCGCAACACCCAGCGCTTCTTCGACCCCGACATGCAGGCCGCGGTCAACGCCCGCTCGAACCTCGAAGCCGACCTGCGCCAGGGCCTGGCCCGGGGCGAGTTGCTCGTGCACTACCAACCCGTCGTGGACCACCGCGCGCGCCTGCTGGGCGCAGAAGCCCTGGTGCGCTGGCGCCACCCGCAGCGCGGCATGATCAGCCCCGCAGACTTCATTCCGCTGGCAGAACAGACCGGCCTCATCCTCCCGCTGGGCCAATACGTGCTCCAAACCGCCTGCGAGCAACTGCAGCGCTGGAGCCAGCGCCCGGACACCGCCCACCTGTCTCTCTCCGTCAACGTCAGCGCCCGCCAGTTCCGGCAGCCCGGCTTTGTGGCCGAAGTGCTGCAGACCTTGAAGCAGCACCACGCAGACCCCCGGCAACTCAAGCTCGAACTCACCGAAAGTCTGCTGCTGGGAGACATCGAAGACACCATCGCCCGCATGGTGCAGCTCAAAAGCGAAGGCGTGGGCTTTGCGCTGGACGACTTTGGCACCGGCTACTCGTCACTGAGTTACCTCAAGCGCCTGCCGCTGGACCAGGTGAAGATCGACCAGAGCTTCGTGCGGGACGTGCTGACGGACCCGAACGATGCGGCGATCGTGCGCACCATCCTGGCGCTGGCCCAGAGCCTGGACCTGGAGGTGGTGGCCGAGGGGGTGGAGACGACGGGGCAGCTGAGCTTTCTGAGGCTGCACGGGTGCGAGGGGTTCCAGGGGTATCTGTTTGGACGGCCCGGGCCCGCGGAGGCTATCGATGCATTGCTGGATCCCGCAGGCTGACGGTGTGACCCTGGGGTTTGTGGCCGGCGTGGCGAGGACGTAGGCATGTGGTTTGACAAGCTTCTGGACCGCAAAGCGCCCGGCATCCGTGGCCTGCTGCTGGTCGTGGCCCTGGCGTTGATGGGCGCAGTGCTGGTGGTGCAAGCGGCGCAGCACTGGCGTGCTGGAGAGCGGGCGGCCGAGCGCTCACGCTTGCTGCAGCAGACGGCAGACACCCTGCAAGCCCAGACCACCGGCGGCTCCATGCTGGGGGCGGTGTCGCTCATGGGCCTGAGCGAGCCTCTGCTCAAGGACATGGCGCTGGGCCGCTTGCCCCCGGATCACCCCGAGGCACTGTCCCGCCTGGCCGTGGCGCGGGGGCGCTTTCTGGTGCAGGGCGTGTATGTGATGTCTGCCGATGGCACCGTGGTGGCGCATGAGACGCCGGGCGGGCGGTCCACGGGGTTGAACCTCGCATTCCGCCCCTATTTCCAGCAGGCCATCCAGGGTGCGATCAGCGTGTATGCGGCCATCGGCAGCAACACCCAGGAGCGCGGGCTGTACTACGCGGCACCGCTGTACGAAAGCGACACGCCATCGAGCCACATCATTGGCGTGGTGATGTTCAAGGTGGGGTTTGAGCCGGTGGACCTGCTGCTCAAGCGCGCGGGCCTGCCCATGGTGCTGCTGTCGCCGCAGGGCGTCGCATTCGCCGCGACCCGGCCCGAGTGGCAGTTTGCGGTGGCGCCGCCGCTCACGCAGGCTCGCATCGACGCCATCCGCGCCACGCGCCAGTTCGGCCGTCACTTCGACAACGGCGTGGCTTCTGCGCTGCCGTTTGCGGCCGATGCCGGGGAGGTGCAGATCAATGGCGTGCCCCATGCGGTCGAACGCCGCGCCATTGACTGGCACGACCCGGCCGGCCAGTGGCAGCTGGTGGCGCTGGACGACATCAGCGCCTTGATGACGTCGTCGCAGCGTGCACGCATCGGGGCCGGGGCCTTTGTGCTGCTGTGCCTGCTGGGCCTGCTGCTGCTGGACCTGCTGCGCAGCCGGGCGCAGGTGGCCAGTGCGCTGGAGCGCTTCAGGGTGCTGGGCACGGCGCTGGAGAGCAGCCCCGTGTCGGTGGTGATCACCGATGGTGACGGCCGCATCGACTGGGTCAACCCCCAGTACGAGCGCAACACGGGCTATTCTCTGGAAGAGGTGCGGGGCAAAAAGCCCTCGGTGGTGGCCAGTGGGCAAACACCGGCGCAGACCTATCCGCTGATGTGGTCGGCGCTGCTGTCGGGCAAGTCCTGGCAGGGCCAGTTCATCAACCGGCGCAAGGACGGAAGCACCTACCACGACGAAGCCACGCTGTCGCCCGTGTTTGACGGGCGCGGCAAGCGCATCGGCATCGTGGGGCTGCACGAGGACGTGTCCGCGCGCATCCAGGCGCAAAAGGAGCTGGAGCGCCGCGAGCGCCTGCTCAACGAACTGCTGGAGCAGCAGACCGCCATCTTCGACAACGCGCCGCCCATCGTGCTCGTGTGCGACGGGCAGTTCCGCCAGTTCAACCCGGCGTTCGTGGACCTCATGGGCGGCACGGCCTCGCAGCTGCTGGGCCTGGGGGTGTCGGTGCTGTTCGGCGGGGCGGGCCATGCCGACCTGTTCACGGCCCGCGTCGCGCCCGCGCTGGCCGCGGGCCAGGCCGTGCGCGAGGCCGCCACCCTGTACCGGCTCGATGGGCGCCAGTTCGAGGCGCGCCTGGCAGGCCGCAGCCTCAAGATGGACGACTTTGGCACCGCCTCGATCTGGGTGATTGAAGACGTCAGCGAACAGCGGCGCGCCGAACAAGTCATTCAGCAGGCCCAGGAGCGCCTGGAGCTGGCGCAGGAGGCGGGCAAGATCGGGGTGTTCGACCTGAACCTGGTCACGGGCGAGATTCTCTGGTCGGACAAACTGGCCCAGATGCTGGGCCTGCCACCGGGCACGCAGCCGCAGACCCGCGACTACTGGCTCAGCTGCCTGCATCCCGATGACCGTGAACGGGCCCAGGG
>DATLGV010000533.1:0-8702 GCA_035540275.1 Acidovorax sp.
CACTGGGGCCTGGCCTGGCGCATGGGGCTCGACCGCCCTCTGACCGGCTGGGGCCGCTATGGCTATGAGGCCGAGAAGCAGCGCCGGGTGGCCGCGGGCGAGGCGCACCCGATTGTTTTGCAGTTCAGCCACGCCCACAACGAACTGCTGGACATCTTTGCCAAGCGCGGCATCCCTGGCGTGGTGGTCTTGCTGATTTTTTATGGCGTGCCGCTGGTGCTGTTCTGGCCCACGCGGCGGCGCGTGTTCCCCGGCGGCGCAGGGGTGCTGGATGCCGAGGGGCTGTGCCTGCGCATGATCGGGGTGCTGCTGCCTGTGTCCTACATGGGGTTTGGCACCACCCAGGTGTTTTTGGGGCACAACAGCGGCACCATGTTCTACCTGTTCATGGGCATGCTGGTGCTGGCTATCCTGCAAGGCCGCGAGCGACTGCGGCGGCAGGCACCCGGGCAAGCCGCCGCCCTTTCCTGAAGGACCTCTGCCATGCACATCCTGCTGGTCAACAACTCCCCCATCCCGGTGTATGGCTACGGCGGCACCGAGCGCGTGATCTGGGACCTGGGCAAGACGCTGGTGCAGCAGGGCCACCGCGTGAGCTACCTGGTGCCCGAGGGCTCGACCTGCGACTTCGGCCAGGTGCTGCCCATCCGGCCCGACGCGCCCTGGGAGGGCCAGATCCCGGCCGACGTGGACATCACGCACTTCCAGTTCAATCCACGCTCCGAGCTGTCCAAGCCCTACCTGGTGACGGAGCACGGCAACGCCCGCAAGCCCAAGCCGCTGCCGCGCAACACGGTGTTCTTGTCGCGTGACCACGCGGCGCGCTATGGCTCCAGCGAGTTCGTCTACAACGGCCTGGACTGGGCCGGATATGGCCCGGTGGACTTTGACCGCCCGCGCTCGCACTACCACTTTCTGGGCAAGGCGGCCTGGGGCGTGAAGAACGTGCGCGGTGCCATCAAGGTGGCCAAGATGGCCGGGGTGGAGCTGGACGTGCTGGGCGGCACCCGCATCAACTTCAAGCGTGGTTTTCGCTGGACGCTGTCGCGCAAGATCCACTTCCACGGCATGGTGGGCGGCACGCAGAAGACGGGCCTGCTCAACGCCTCGCGCGGGCTGATCTTTCCGGTGCGCTGGCACGAGCCCTTCGGGCTGGCAGTGATCGAGAGCCTGTACTTCGGCTGCCCCGTGTTTTCAACCCCCTACGGCGCCTTGCCCGAGCTGGTGCCCGTGCACTGCGGCGTGCTGTCAGACCAGGCGTCGGTGCTGGCCGAGGCGGTGCGGGGCAACCGCTTTGACCCGCGCGCCTGCCACCAGCATGTGGTGGAGCACTTTGGCGCCGAGCGCATGGCGCGCAACTACCTGCGCATGTACGAACGGGTGCTGGCGGGCGAAACCCTCAATGCCCAGCCGCCCATGATCCAGGGCCCTGCGCGCGAACTGCCCTGGAGGCAGTGAAGCCCCCCTGAGTCGCCTGCGGCGCCTTCCCCCAAGGGGGACGCCACCTGTGGCCTGGCAAAGCCAGCTCCACGGTGGCACGGGTTTCACAGCGCGCCAGTTTTTAGCGCCCTGCTCATATCGGGGAGACTACTGCGCGGGTTCTGGGGCATTTTTGGCCGCAAGCGCTAGTTCAATACGCCCCTGCTGCTATAAAAATAATAGTTATTGGTGGCCGATAGTGGAGGTGCCACGCGGCGCGGTGGCCTGCTGCCACTCCTGGGCCAGCAATGCCACCAGCTGCGCCGCTGGCATAGGCCGCACCTGGGCCACCCCCTGGCCTGCCCACAGCGAGAGGCAGTCGGCCTGGCCCGCCTGGGCGGCCGCGCGGCGCAGCGCACCGGTCAGCGCGTTCTGCACGGGGTAGGGCGGCACGGTCGCCTCGTCGGCCTGCAGGGCTTGCATCATGCGGTTGACGATGCCGCGCGCCGGCCGGCCCGAGAAGATGCGGGTGGTGCGCGTGTCTGTGGCCTGGGCGTGGGTCAGGGCCTCGCGATACGCCGGGCCAATGGCCGACTCGGGGCAGGTCAGGAAGGCCGTGCCCATCTGCACCGCCTGGGCACCCAGCGCCAGGGCGCCCGCGATGCCGCGCCCGTCCATGATGCCGCCCGCAGCAATCACCGGGATGGACAGGGCCTGCACGCACTGCGCCACCAGCGGCAGCGTGCCCACCATGCTGGCCGCAAAGTCGGCCAGCGACGGCGCTGCCCCGGTGGCGCCGGGCTGCGTGGGCGTGAGGAACGTGCCCCGGTGCCCCCCGGCTTCCATGCCGGAGGCGCACACTGCGTCCGCGCCCACGGCGGCCCAGGCCTGCGCCTCGGCCAGCGTGGTGGCGGTGCCCATCACGGTGCTGCCCACCGCCTGCAGCCTGGCCACTTGCGCCGCCGTGAGGATGCCGAAGGTGAAGCTGGCCACCGCAGGGCGTGCGGCCACCAGGGCGTCGAACTGCGCGGCAAAGTCCTCGCACCACTGTGCGGGCCGCTCGGGCACCAGGCCGAACTCCGCATAGAACGGCGCCAGGCGCTGCAGCGCGGCTTGCACCGTGGCGTCGTCGGGCGTGGGCGTGGCCTGCACAAACAGGTTCATGCCAAAGGGCCGGTCGGTGCGGCGGCGCACCTCGGCGGCCGCCTCGGCCATGGCGGCGGGCGAGCGCATGCCGCAGCCCAGCATGCCCAGGCCCCCGGCCTCGGACACGGCGGCGGCCAGCGCGGGCGTGTCCGACCCGGTCATCGGGCCCTGGATGATGGGCAACGCAAGGCCCAGGTGGGTGGTGAAGGCGGCGGGCATGGGGGGCTCCTTGTGCGATCTGTGGGGGATAGGGTCAGGTCAACGCGGTGGGGCGGGGCACTTCGCCGGCGGTCAGTGCGGCCCGCAGCGCGTCCAGCGCGGGCGACCGGTAGCCGCGCCGGTGCACCAGCACCGTGTCGCAGGTGGCCAGGGGTACCAGGCGCAGTGCAGGCGGCTCGCGCATCAGGTCGATCACGGCCTGGGGCACCACGCCCGCGCAGCGACCGGTGGCCACACAGGCCAGGATGGCGTGGTACGAGGCCAGCTCCAGCACACGCGGCGGGCTGCCGTCCTTTTGCTGCATGAAGGCCTCGCCCATGCGGCGGTAGGTGCAGCCGGGGCTGAACGCGGCCAGGGTGGTCAGTTGCAGATCGGCCGGTGCATGCACGGGCGGGTGGTCGGCAGGCAGGGCCAGCAGCAGGGCCTCGGCAAACACGGCGCTGTGCTCCACCGGCGCCTCGGCGTCGATGCCCGGCGGCGGCCAGGCCACCAGTGCGCAGTCGATGGTGTGGGCCAGCACCTGCGCCACCAGCTGGCGCGAGGGGGCGGTGGACAGCTCCAGCACCAGCCCCGGCCACTGCGCGTGCAGCCGGGCCAGCGGCTGGGGCAGGCGTGCGGCGGCCGTGCTTTCCATGGCGCCCAGACGCAACCGGCCGCGGGGCTCGCCGGGGTGCACCGACTGGCGTGCCTCCTCGGCCAGCGCCAGCAGTCGGTCGGCATAGCCGTGCAGCGACTCCCCGGCGGGCGTCAGCACCATGCGCTTGCCCTCGCGCAGGAACAGCGTGGCGCCCAGTTGCTCTTCCAGCTGTTGCACGCGCGTGGTCACGTTGGACTGCACACGGCCCAGCCGCTCGGCGGCGCGGGTCACGCTGCCTTCGATCGCAACGGTCCGGAAAATTTCGAGGGCGGCAAGGTCCATGAATGTTCTTATTGTGAGATGATTAATGAAAAATAAATCTCAAAACAGAATCATAAACTGGAAGAGGCTTGCATGGAACCACGCACCGCCCCCCAAGACCGCCCTCTGGCCGTGGCACTGGCGGGCATGGCCGCTCTGGCGGTGGCCATGGGCGTGGGCCGGTTTGCCTTCACGCCGCTGCTGCCCATGATGTTGCACGACGGCGTGGTCACGCTGGCCGGGGGCAGCTGGCTGGCCACGGCCAACTACCTGGGTTATCTCGTCGGGGCGCTGGGCTGCATGGCACTGCCCTGGGTGGCGCCCCGTGCGCGGCAGCGGTGGCATGCGGCGCGGCTGGCGCGCTGGGGGCTGGCGGCCACGGTGCTGCTCACCCTGGGCATGGCGCTGCCGCTGCCGGGTACCTGGCCCGCACTGCGGTTTGCGGCAGGGGTGACCAGTGCGCTGGTGTTCTTGAATGTCTCGGTGTGGTGCATGGTGCGGCTGGTGGCGCTGGGCCAGGCGGCGCTCGGGGGCCTGATCTTCTGCGGCCCCGGGCTGGGCATCGTGCTCACGGGCCTGTCGGCCAGTGCCATGGTGGCGCTGCAGTGGCCTGCAGCGGCGGGATGGGCGGTGTTTGGGCTGCTGAGCGTGGGGCTGTGCGCCGCCATCTGGCCGGTGCTGCAGGGCGTCGCAATGCCCGCAACGGCTGCGGCATCCGGGCCGGTGGTGGACGGCGCCACCCCCGGCCACGGGTTCTGGGCGCGCACGGGGCTCACGCTGGCCTATGGGCTCGCGGGGCTGGGCTACATCGTCACCGCCACCTTTTTGCCCGTGATTGCGCGCGCTGCCTTGCCCGCCGGGTCGCCCTGGCCCGACCTGTTCTGGCCGCTGTTTGGTGCCGGGGTGGCGCTGGGCGCGGCGTTGTCCACCCGCACCCCGGCCGCGTGGGACCGGCGCTGGCTGCTGATGGCGGCCTACGTCATGCAGGCCGTGGCCATCGCGCTCAGCCTGGTGTGGCCGGGGCCTGCGGGGTTTGCGCTGGGCAGCCTGCTGCTGGGCTTGCCGTTCACCGCCATCACCTTCTATGCGCTGCAGGAGGCGCGGCGCGTGTGGCCTGCAGCGGGCGACAGTTTTCCGGGGCTGCTCACGGCCGCCTACGGCATTGGGCAGATCGCGGGCCCGCCCATGGTGGCGTGGATGCTGCACCACGCGGCCACGCAGGGCCAGGGCTTTGTCTACGGGCTGGCCGTGGCCGCCGCGGCGCTGGGGGTGGGGGCGGTGCTCCATGCCGCCATGGCCTGGCGCTGGCCCCTGGCGCCCCGCCCGGCGGCGCGCTGATTTACACGCGGGCTCCCGCCTCGGTCAGTGGGCGGACGGTGCCAGCGGCAGCGCCAGCACAAAACACGCGCCGCTGTCGCCGTCAGCACGGTCCTGGCAATGCACGGTGCCGTTGTGGCGGCCCGCAATCGACCGCACCAGCGCCAGCCCCAGGCCCACACCGCCCGCGCGCTCGCTGGCGCCCGGCAGGCGGTAGAAGGGCTCGAAGATGCGCTCGCGCTGGCTGGGCGGTACGCCCGGGCCGCGGTCGCACACATGCACCTCGGCGCGGCCCTGGCGGCGGTGCACAACCACGGTGATCTCGCCCTGGCTGTAGCGGCGTGCGTTTTCCAGCAGGTTGCGGATGGCCCGGCGCAGCAGCTTGGCCACGCCGCGCACCTCCAGCGAATCGGGGCTCGCGCTCACGTCCAGGTCGGCGTCCACGCGCGCACATTCCTCGGCAGCCAGGCCAATCAGGTCCACCAGTTCCACCGTGCCCACGTCGGCCTCGCGCGCATCCAGGCGGCTGGCCAGCAGGATCTCGTCCACCAGCTGGTCCAGCTCGGCAATGTTGCGCAGGATCTCTTCGCGGAAGGCGGGTGAGGGCTGCTGGCCGCCCATCAGCTCCAGCCCCATGCGGATGCGGGTCAGGGGCGAGCGCAACTCG
The DNA here is from genome assembly GCA_035540275.1 of Acidovorax sp. Lineage (GTDB taxonomy): Bacteria > Pseudomonadota > Gammaproteobacteria > Burkholderiales > Burkholderiaceae_C > Acidovorax. The sequence goes on from DATLGV010000533.1 coordinate 5,667, forward strand.
TGCGAGGCATTGGCCAGCAGCGACTTGTGTGACTTGACCAGGGTTTCGACGCGCTCGGCCGCGGCGTTGAACTGGCGCGCCAGGTCGGCGACCTCGTCCTGGCCCTGCTCGGGCACCCGCACCGACAGGTCGCCCTCGCCAAACTTCTGCACGCTGCGCTGCAGGGCCTCCAGCCGCTGCGTGAGGCGGCGGATGATCGGGTACACCCCCACCGCCACCGCCAGGCCCACGATGCCCAGCAGCCACAGGAAGCCGAAGGGCGGGCGGGTCCAGAAAGCGGCCTCGTCCTGGCCGGGACCGCCGGGCCGACCCCCGTTGCGGCCCATGCGCGGCGGGCGCGGTGCCATCTGCAGCGTAAAGGTCTGGCCGCTTTCCGACTCGATGTGGAATTCAACGGCCTCGCCCGGGGCGGAGGGCTGGCGCGCGGCCATGCCGCGCAGCACCAGGTTGCCCTCGGGGTCGCGCAGCGCCATCTCGCGCGAGGGTGGCACGAACGGCTGGTTGTTCTGGGCCTTCTGCTCCTCGGCCATGCGCCAGGCCCAGCCCACGGTGAGCGTCAGCACCGCCATGCCGCCGACCACGGCGAGCCAGATGCGCAAATAGAGGCGGCGGGAAAACGGATTGGTCAGTGACATGGAGTTCAACCGGCGCCCGCAGCGGCGCAGCCGCCCAGGGAGATGTGCTTCATCTAATCCTGCTGTTTGGCAAACACATAGCCCACGCCGCGCACCGTGAGGATGCGGCGCGGGTTCTTGGCGTCGGCCTCGATGGCCGCGCGGATGCGGCCCATGTGCACGTCGATGGAGCGGTCAAATGCCTCCAGCTCGCGGCCGCGCACGGCCTCCATGATCTGGTCGCGGGTGAGCACCCGGCCGGCGCGCTCGGCCAGTGCCACCAGCAGGTCGAACTGGTACGAGGTCAGGTCCGCCGCCTGCCCCGCCACGGTCACGGTGCGCGCGTCGCGGTCGATCTCCAGCGTGCCAAAGCGCAGCACCTGGGTGGCCGGGGCCGCGCCCCCGCCATCGGTGCGCCGGCGCAGGATGGCGCGGATGCGGGCCAGCAGCTCGCGGGGCTCGAAGGGCTTGGGCAGGTAGTCGTCGGCGCCCAGCTCCAGGCCGATGATGCGGTCCATGGGGTCGCCCTTGGCGGTGAGCATGAGCACCGGCACCTGCGCCGCGCTGCCCTGCAGCGAACGGATGCGGCGGCACACTTCCAGCCCATCCATGTCGGGCAGCATCAGGTCCAGGATCACCAGGTCGGGCAGCGGCCCGGCATCGGGGCCCTGCAGCTGCGCCAGGCCGCTTTTGCCGTCGGCACGGTGCGTGACCTGCAGGCCCGACTGGCCCAGATACTCACCCACCATCTGCGCGAGGCGGGCGTCGTCTTCGATCATCAGCAGTTGCGAGCTCATGGGGGCAGTGTAGTGGCGAGGCTTTGAAACGGTCTTCATGGTCCGGCCCCGCCGTCTCCCCGTGTTGAAGACCCCGTAAAGTTCCGGTAAACCGGGTGGCGAGAGGCTTCAGGGTTTGCTATTGATCTGGTGGCTGCTTGAGCCTATGAATCAGGCGCCACCGACCTTCTGGATGCGTGAAGCCAGCCACACCAGCACCAGCACCGGCAGCCCCAGCAGCGCCGTGGAGATGAAGAACTGGGCGTAGCCAAACGCATCCACATAGCCGCCCGAAAAGCCCGCCACAAACTTGGGCAGCAGCAGCATCATGGAGCTGAACAGCGCGTACTGCGTGGCCGAGTAGCTCACGTTGGTCAGGCTCGACAGGTAGGCGATGAACGCGGCCGAGGCGATGCCGCTGGCCAGGTTGTCGGCCGACACCACGGCAATCAGCGCCGTCACGTCGTGCCCGTGGCCCGCCAGCCAGGCGAACAGCAGGTTGCTGGCCGCGCTGAGGATGGCGCCCAGCATCAGGATGCGCATCACGCCGAAGCGCATGGACAACACGCCGCCCACAAAGGCGCCCGCCAGCGTCATGACCACGCCGTAGATCTTGGTCACGGCGGCCACTTCGTCCTTGGTGTAGCCCATGTCCACGTAGAACGGGTTGGCCATGATGCCCATCACCACATCGCTGATGCGGTAGACGGCAATCAGCGCCAGGATCAGCGCCGCATGCCAGCCGTAGCGGCGCAGGAAGTCGGCAAACGGGTCTACCAGCGCGCCCTGGATCCATTCGGCGGCATTCTTGGCCGGCGGCAACGCCACCGGCACGGGCTCGCGCGAGAACAGCACGGTGACAATGCCCACCGCCATCGACGCGGCCATGGTCAGGTAGGCCGCCTGCCAGGCGCCGTTCTGGTACGCGGCGGCACCTTGCGCGATGGCCTGGCCGACGGCGGGCGCCACCTCGGAGCGTGCGGCAATCCACAGCACACCCGCACCGGCCCAGATCATCGCCAGGCGGTAACCCGTCTGGTACGACGCCGCCAATGCCGCCTGGTGGTTGGCATCGGCCGATTCGATGCGGAAGGCATCGAGCGCGATGTCCTGCGTGGCCGAGCCAAACGCCACGGCCAGCGCGCACCACACGATGGGCCCCAGGGTCAGGCGCGGGTCGGCCAGCGCCATGCCCACCAGGCCCGCCACCACCACCAGTTGCGCCAGCAGCAGCCAGCTGCGCCGCCGCCCGAGCAGCCGTGTGAGTACCGGGATGGGCATGCGGTCCACCAGCGGCGCCCACACCCACTTGAAGCCGTAGGCCAGGCCCACCCAGCTGAGGTAGCCGATGGTGCTGCGGTCAATGCCCGCCTCGCGCAGGCGAAAGCTCAGCGTGCCCAGCACCAGCAGCAGCGGCAGCCCGGCCGAGAAGCCCAGGAACAGCATGCGCCAGCTCGCCGGCTCGAGGTAGACGCGCAAGGCGGCGACCCACTCGTCGAAGCGCCCCGTTCGGGGCTGTGCGGTGATGTTGTCTGACATGGGGGTGGGCACGGGTCATTATCATGGCCCGCATGTGCCAGCTCTGCTACGCCCAGGCCAACTCATCCCGTGTCCACGGGGGCGGTCCCTGGCAGCCGCGCAGGGCC
>DATLGV010000534.1:0-8261 GCA_035540275.1 Acidovorax sp.
CGATACATTGACATGCACCAGCGATCCATCCTTGCGTCGGCGCACAGCCTCTTGCACCGACGTGCCCAGCCGCAGGGCCTCGGCACGGAACAGGTCCTCCTCGTGCGCGCGGCCCTGGGGCACGATCAGGTCGAGGATGGAGCGCCCCTGCACTTCCGCCTGCGAATAGCCAAAGATCAGCTCGGCCGCCGGGTTCCACTCCAGCACCACGCCCTGGGGCGACAGCACCAGCAAGGCGTCGGGGTTTTGCTCCCAGTACTCGGCAGAAAAGTCAGTCGCCATGCAGCCCTCTCGCTTCGGGTGGGGCCGTCTCGCAGTGCGGACTGAGCCTGGGTGCGCCCTGCGTTGGCCCCGGTGTCGGTGTTTTTGGCGTGGGTGGTGAAGGTACACAACACTTTCACCATGCTGTGTACTGTTGCCACCCCTCGCCACATTGCGGATGCATCACCCTGCTCCAAGACAGCAGGGGCAACGCAATGCGACGAGAGCGCCGACCCATATTAGGGGGGAACGCCGCAAAACTCCAATACTGAAGTGCCAACGCTGCAGGCCACCTCGATCCACTGCAAAGTGCAAGGGGTACGCCCCAAACAGAAAGCCCCCGAACCCATCAGGGATCGGGGGCATGAACACGTCACCGGCCGCCCCGTGCGGGTGGGGCGCAATGCGGTCTTACATGTGGTCGATCATGACCTGTCCGAACCCGGAACAGCTCACCTAGGTGGCTCCTTCCATCAGGCGGGCAAAGTCGTAGGTCACCTTCTTGGACGCGATCGACTTTTCCAGCGAGCTGATGATCAGGTCGGCGGCGGCTGTCCAGCCCATGTGGCGCAGCATCATCTCGGCCGACAGGATTTCGGAGCCGGGGTTGACGTAGTCCTTGCCGGCGTATTTGGGCGCCGTGCCGTGGGTGGCTTCAAAGCAGGCCACCGAATCGGACATGTTGGCGCCGGGCGCAATGCCGATGCCGCCCACCTGCGCGGCCAGCGCGTCCGAGATGTAGTCACCATTCAGGTTCAGCGTGGCCACCACCGAATACTCGGCCGGGCGCAGCAGGATCTGCTGCAGGAAGGCATCGGCGATGCTGTCCTTGATGGTGATTTCCTTGCCGTTCTTGGGGTTCCTGAGGCGGCACCAGGGGCCGCCGTCGATGGGCTGGGCACCAAACTCCTTCTGTGCCAGCGCATAGGCCCAGTCACGGAAGCCCCCCTCGGTGTACTTCATGATGTTGCCCTTGTGCACGATGGTGACGCTGGGCTTGTCGTTGTCAATGGCGTACTGGATGGCCTTGCGCACCAGGCGCTCCGTGCCCTCGATGGAAACGGGCTTCACGCCCAGGCCGGACGTGTTGGGGAAGCGGATCTTCTTGACGCCCATCTCGTCCTGCAGGAACTGGATGAGCTTTTTCGCCTTGTCCGACTCGGCCTCGAACTCGATGCCGGCGTAGATGTCTTCCGAGTTCTCGCGGAAGATGACCATGTTGGTCTTTTCAGGCTCCTTCAGCGGCGAGGGCACGCCCTTGAAGTACTGCACGGGGCGCAGGCAGACATACAGGTCCAGCTCCTGGCGCAAGGCCACGTTCAGCGAGCGGATGCCCCCACCCACCGGCGTGGTCAGCGGGCCCTTGATGGAGACCACGTACTCGCGCAGCACCTGCAGGGTTTCATCGGGCAGCCACACATCAGGGCCATAGACCTTGGTCGATTTTTCGCCCGCGTACACCTCCATCCAGTGGATCTTCTTCTTGCCGCCGTAGGCCTTGGCCACCGCAGCGTCCACCACCTTGATCATGACGGGCGTGATGTCCAGGCCCGTGCCGTCACCTTCGATGAAGGGGATGATGGGCTCGTCCGGCACATTCAGGGACATGTCGGCGTTGACGGTGATTTTCTGGCCTTCGGCAGGCACCACGATGTGCTGGTAGGTGGTCATGGGTGGGCGGTCTGCGGTAAGCGCAGAGTGTGATGGGGTCGATGAAGGGGCAAAGGGAGCCAAAGAAGCACTTCCACAGGCGCTGCGGTGGGGCATGGTGTGGTGTCAAACCATTCTAATGACAAAAAATTTCGTCCAAGACCCTGTCAACGGGCCGCGCGCTGCTATCGTTGCGAGTGGAGCCGTACGGATTTCGTCCGGCCCTTCAACCTTCGTTCACACTGGAAACGGCATATATGAAAAAACTCCTCGCTGTCCTCGTGGCCGGTCTGTTCACTGCCGGTGCTTTTGCACAGGCACCTGCAGCCGCCCCTGCCACCACCGCTCCTGCAGCCGCTCCCATGACGGCCCAGGCAGCAGCCCCGGCCACCAAGAAGGTCGCCAAGAAAAAGAGCACCAAGAAGGTCGCCAAGAAGAAAACCGCCCACAAGGCAGCCTGAACCAGGTTTGCAGGGCCCGAGCTACCTGCCACAGGGTCCTCAGAACCTGTTCCAAGCCAGGGCCTTCACTGGTTCAAAATCGCCCGCTGATGCGGGCGTTTTCTTTGGTGCCGCCGCCCACCCCGGTGCAGCGCCCGAACTTTTTGCGCCCTCTGCAGTCCGTCCCTGGCGCAGTCCGTTGTAGTCGCCATGTTCCTTGTTGACCAGAAAGCCCCGCCCATGACCGCCTCACGCGCCATCTCTGCCCCTCCGTTGGACACTCTGCCTGGTGCCATCGCCATCCCACGTTTTGCCCGCCGCTTGGCAGGGGCCTGGGGTGCACTGCTGGTGGCCTGTGCACTGGCAGCACCCGCCGGGGTGGCGACGGCGCAGGAAGGGCCGCAAATGAACCTGCGGCGTGTGGAACTGACAGCGGGCATGCACCGCATCGACGCCCAGGTGGCCCTTACCCCGCAAGAGCGCCAGATCGGCCTGATGCACCGCAAGGACATGCCCGCGCACGAGGGCATGCTGTTTGTGTTCGAGCAGCCCTCCCAGCAGTGCTTCTGGATGAAAAACACCCTGCTGCCGCTCACCGCCGCCTTCATTGCCGATGACGGCACCATCGTGAATCTGGAGGACATGAAGCCCCAGACGCTGGACTCGCACTGCTCCGCCAAGCCCGTACGCTACGTGCTGGAGATGAACCAGGGCTGGTTCGCCAAGAAGGGCATCAAGGCCGGGGCCAAACTCGGCGGTGCGCCGTTTGCCCGGCAGTGATGCCGAAATCGGCGCACGCTATTAATTCAATAGCATCAATCGCATGATGGGTAAGCCAGCCCTCCGCAGAAGCCGGGAGTGTTCTGGCTGCGAGCCGCGCGAAGCGGCTGCCAGGGGCCGCTAGCGCGCCGCTGACGCGCGCCCCTCCTTGCCGGGGCCACCCACCGGCAGCCCCCATCTCCATGTCAGCGTCAGGCCGGCGCAGGCACGCGCCGCTGCTCGACGGGCCCCCTGCCATGGCATCTGGCGGGTCAGCGCGGTGTCTTGAAAAGCGCCTGCGCGGCCGCATCGCGCTCCAGGCGACGCGCTATGTTGTCGCAGACCAGGTCGCACAGCGCATCCACCGACCCGTCCGTCAGCCGGTAGTACACGCTGGTCCCCCGTCCTTCCCGGGAGACGAGCCCGTTCTGGGTCATGAGTGACAGGTGGCGCGATACGTTGGCCGCCGTGTATCCGCACGCCTGCGCCAGCTCGCCCACGTTGCGCTCTCCGTTGCGCAGCAAATTGAGGATGCGCAGCCTCGTCGGTTCGGCCAGAACCTGGAAATAGGAAGCCACCTGTTCAAGGGCTTCGGGGGGCATCTCTTTCATCACTGGGACCTCCGTGCAATGTTGTGTATGATACATCATTGACTAATTAATTGATTAGTTAAATAATCAATAAAAATTCCACTGGAGTCCTGCATGAAGTCCTCGCACATGTTGATCGCAGCGCTGGCCCTGGGCGCATCCAGCGCCTGGGCTGCGGGTGACAACGCCTCGCCCCCCATCGCCAGCTATCTGGTCAAAGCTGCCTCCATGCCATGGTCCAGCAGCGTCGATGCCCAGGTGGAGGCTGTCCGCGACGCCACGCTGTCGGCCCAAGTGCAAGGGGCTGTCGTTCAGCTGTATGTACAGGCAGGCGACCGCGTCACGGCGGGCCAGGACTTGGTGCGCATCGACGCGCGGGCCGCACAGCAGAACGCCACGGCCAGCGCGGCCCAGGTGGAGGCTGCACGGGCAGCCCAGCAGGTGGCGTCCAAAGAATACGACCGCCAGAAGCAGCTGTTCCAAAAGCAATACATCAGCCAGGCGGCGCTGGATCGCGCCGAGGCGCAATGGCGTGCCAGCCAGGCCCAGGTCCAGGCGGCGCAAGCCCAGGCAGGCGCGGCCGCCACGCAGTCCGGTTTTTATGTCATCAAGGCCCCATTCGGCGGTGTGGTGGGCCAGGTGCCGACCACCGTGGGCGATATGGCCATGCCGGGCAAGCCGCTGTTGAGCGTGTACGACCCTGCTCAGATGCGCGTCACCGCCGCCCTGGGCCAGTCGCAGGCGGCGCTCCTGCGCAGCACCGAGGGCCACGTGGAAGTGGAGGTCCCCGGGCTCGCGCCATCGCGCATCAGTGTGCCGCTGTCCAAGGCGCAGGTGTTGCCCACCATCGACCCCCAGAGCCATACCAGCCAGGTTCGGGTTGACCTCCCGGCGGGCACCGCCGGCGCGGCACCCGGCATGTTCGCCCGCTTGTGGCTGAGCCAGGCGGCCGCCGCCCCTGCCAGCGCAGCACCCGAGGCCCCTGCGCCACTGCTCGTTCCCGCCAGTGCGGTGGTACGCCGGGCCGAAATGACCGGGCTTTATGTGCTCGACGAACAAGGCCGCCCCTTGCTGCGCCAGATACGCCTGGGCCGCCCCGTGGGGGACCTGGTGGAAGTGCTCAGCGGCGTGCGCGCTGGCGAACGCGTTGCGGTCCAGCCCCAGGCTGCCGCCAAGGTGCGCTGACATGACACAGACAAGCCAACCCTCCCCTTCGCTCGGTATTTCGGGGCGCATCGCTGCGCTGTTCCTGAGCGCCCAGATCACGCCGCTGCTGGCCTTGGTGGCCTTTTTGCTGGGCGTCTTCGCGGTGATGGTGACCCCCCGCGAGGAAGAGCCACAGATCGACGTGACGATGGCCAACGTCATCGTGCCGTTTCCGGGCGCGTCGGTGGCCGATGTCGAGCAAATGATCGCGATACCCGCCGAGCAGGTGCTGTCGCAGATGCAAGGCACAGAACACGTCACCTCGGTGTCGCGGCCCGGCATGGCAGTGATGACGGTGCAGTTCAAGGTGGGCGTGCCGCGTACCCAGGCGCTGGTACGCCTGCACGACACCCTGCGGACCAACGCTGACTGGCTGCCGCGGGGCCTGGGCGCGCTCGACCCCATCATCAAGCCCAAGGGCATCGACGACGTACCCGTGGTGACGCTGACCCTGCACACACGCGATGAAACCTCCGGCGCCTTTGCCCTGGAGCGCGTGGCACACAGCCTGGAGGCGGAAATCAAGCGTGTACCCGGAACGCGCGAGGTCCAGACCCTGGGCGGGCCTGGCCCCGCCATTCTGGTACGGATCGACACCCATCGTATGGCCGCCACGGGCACCACCGTGGACGATCTGCGGCGAGCCCTGCAGTCGGCCAACATGGGGTTGCCGGTGGGCGAGTTGCTGGGTGGCGACCGGTCCGTACAACTGGACAGCGGCCCGTTCCTGTCACGCGCTGACGAGGTCGCAGATCTCATGGTGGGCGTGCGTTCGGGCAAACCGGTCTTTCTGAAAGACGTGGCCGAGGTGCTGGACGGCGCACTGCCTGCGAGCCGCTATGTCTGGCACGGCGTGCCCCGACGTACAGAAGCCGGCAGCGCTGCAGGGGGCCCTACCGTGGACGAATACCCCGCCGTCACACTGACCATCACCAAGAAGGCGGGCGAAAACGCCATCGATGTGGCCAACGCGGTCATGCAACGCGTGCAGCAGCTGCACAACACCGTGATTCCCCAAGGTGTGGAAGTGACCGAGACCCGCAACTATGGAGCCACCGCCAACGACAAGGCGCAAAAACTGATCCAGAAACTGCTGTTTGCCACGGCATCGGTGGTCGCCCTGGTTTTCCTGGCCCTGGGGCGGCGCGAAGCCGCCATCGTGGGCGTGGCGGTGGTGCTCACCCTCACGGTCACACTGTTTGCGTCCTGGGCCTGGGGGTTCACGCTCAATCGGGTGTCGCTGTTTGCACTGATCTTTTCGATCGGCATTCTGGTGGACGACGCCATTGTGGTGGTGGAGAACATCCACCGGCACCAGCAGTTACACCCCGGCCGCAGCCTGCGCGAGATCATTCCGCATGCCGTGGACGAAGTGGGTGGCCCCACCATCCTGGCGACCTTCACCGTGATTGCCGCGCTGCTGCCCATGGCGTTTGTGAGTGGGCTCATGGGTCCGTACATGAGCCCCATTCCCATCAACGCCAGCATGGGCATGCTGCTGTCGCTGGCCGTTGCGTTCGTCATCACGCCCTGGCTCGCCCGCCTGTGGATGAAAGAGCATGCAGGTGCCCAACCCGGGTCGTCCGCCCCGGCGCACAGCGGCCTGAGCGCGCGCATCGCGCCGATGTTCGAGCGCGTATTCACCCCCCTGCTGGACGACCAACGCGGCGGCCGCAACCGTCGCCGCCTGGGGCTGGGCGTGGCTGCGCTGATCGCGCTGTCGGTCGCGTTGCCTGTGTTGGGCTGGGTGCAGCTGAAAATGCTGCCGTTTGACAACAAGTCAGAGTTCCAGGTCGTGGTGGACATGCCAGCAGGCACACCGGCAGAGCGCACGGCGGCCGTGCTGCACGAGCTGGGCGCCTACCTCGCCTCGGTGCCCGAAGTGACCGACTACCAGGCCTACGCGGGCTTGTCGGGGCCCATCAACTTCAATGGACTGGTCCGGCAGTACTACCTGCGCTCCGGCGGTGAGGTGGGTGATCTCCAGGTGAACCTGGTGGACAAGCACCACCGCAAGGACCAGAGCCATGCCATTGCGATGCGCGTGCGCCCAGCGCTGCAGCAGATCGGGCAACGCCACGGCGCCAACGTGAAGGTCGTGGAAGTGCCTCCCGGCCCACCCGTCCTGTCCCCCATCGTCGCCGAAATCTACGGCCCCGAGGCAGAGGGCCGGCGTGAAGTGGCCCGTGCCGTGCGCGCAGCGCTGGCAGGCACCCAAGGCATTGTGGATGCGGATGACAGCAGCATTGCCGACGCCCCCCGCAAGCTGCTCATCGTGGACCGGCGCAAGGCCTCCCTGCTGGGGATTCCTCAGCAGGCCATCGTCAGTACGCTGCATGCGGGGCTCTCAGGCGAGGCCGCCACCTGGCTGCGCGATGGCAGCAAATACCCGGCGCCGGTGTTGATGCAGCTGCCCGCAGAGAGCCATGGCGATCTTGATGCGCTGCTGCGGCTCACCGTGAAGGGCGCCCAGGGCCAGCTGGTAGCGATCCGCGAGCTGGTCACGGTCACTGACACCTTGCGCGAGCAGCCCGTTTACCGCAAGGACCTGTTGCCCGTGAATTTTGTGGTCGCCGACATGGCGGGCCGCGTGGACAGCCCGCTCTACGGCATGTTCCAGGCGCGCAGCGCCGTGGCCCGCATCGTTGCACCTGACGGAGGATCGGTGCAGGAGTATTTTGTGCGCCAGCCCGCCGATGGGCTGAGGGGCTACGCGCTCAAGTGGGACGGCGAATGGCAGATCACCTTCGAGACCTTCCGCGACATGGGCGCAGCCTATGCGGTGGGGCTGATCCTGATCTACCTGCTGGTCGTCGCGCAGTTCGGCTCGTACCTCACGCCGCTGATCATCATGGCGCCCATTCCGCTGACCATCATCGGCGTGATGCCAGGCCATGCACTGCTGGGCGCGCAATACACCGCCACCAGCATGATCGGAATGATCGCCCTGGCCGGCATCATCGTGCGCAACTCCATCTTGCTGGTGGACTTCATCAACCTGCAGGTGCGCGAGGGGGTGCCTCTGAAGACGGCGATCGTCCACTCTGCCATCACGCGGGCGCAACCGATTGTCCTGACCGGGCTGGCGGCCATGATCGGTGCCTTCTTCATTCTGGACGACTCGATCTTCAATGGTCTGGCCATCTCGCTGATCTTCGGCATCTTCGTCTCCACCGTGCTGACGCTGGTGGTGATTCCGACCCTGTACTACGCGGCGTATCGCCACCGGGGTACGAGCCTCGGGCCCGGCGGGTCCGGGCCCCATGCCCCTCCTGGGAACAGCCTCCCAGAGGCGACCGCTGCGCAGTGAACGGCCCGGCCCGCATCCACGTTCAACCCCAGGAGACCACCATGG
>DATLGV010000535.1:0-5384 GCA_035540275.1 Acidovorax sp.
ATCCAGTTCGCTGCGGCGCCAGGCCACTGCGCGCACACCGAGACGAACGGGGCAGGGGAACTGTTGTTGGGCGATGAGCCTGTATATCGTCGATCGACCCAAGCCCGTCATCTGTATGACGGATGGCATGCGCAGAAACACGGTCGAAACTTGATCCTGTGTTTCCGGGGGTGGGGCAGAGGTCTGTTGCACGGCAATCTCCCGGTGGAGGCATGTAGGCAACTGTAGGGCGCTGCGGGCGCCTCGGTCATGCTGGATTCGCTGACAAATCTAGCGCATAGAGTTGTATCACCGAGCTTCTCGACGTCTTAGATGCCGTCTTGGCAAGACCGGTCTGTTGCGATCCGGACACATGCATGTTTCCGCGGAGAATTTCGGACACGTGTCGGACACGGCGTATCCAGAAAGCAAAAGAGTCAGCAGGCGCTAACCTGCTGACTCTTGATTTACTTGGCTCCCCGACCTGGGCTCGAACCAGGGACCTACGGATTAACAGTCCGGCGCTCTACCGACTGAGCTATCGAGGAATGATCGGTACTTATCGACTAACTAATTGAAAGGCCCCGCTTTTTTCATGCAGGGCCTGCAAATTCTTGGCTCCTCGACCTGGGCTCGAACCAGGGACCTACGGATTAACAGTCCGGCGCTCTACCGACTGAGCTATCGAGGAACAAGTCTTAGATTATATACACAAAAAGCGCCCCAAATCGACAAACTGCCCTGGCAATTCACAAGCCCGTGCGGCGCGCGGACTCGTACCGCAAGTTATCCTGAACGGCATGCCGCGATGCGAGCGGCCTGTTCTGCATCCAACCCCCTCACGACATGACCATCCACACCATTCTGAAAATGGGCGACCCCCGCCTGCTGCGCGTGGCCCAGCCAGTGACCGCATTCGATACCGATGAGTTGCACCAGCTGGTGCGCGACATGTTCGAGACCATGGCCTCGGTCAACGGAGCCGGGCTGGCCGCGCCGCAGATCGGGGTGGATCTGCAGCTGGTGATCTTTGGCTCGAACGACCGCAATCCGCGCTATCCGGACCGGCCGCTGGTGCCGCCCACCGTCCTGCTCAACCCGGTGATCACGCCGCTGGGTGACGCGGAGGAAGAGGACTGGGAAGGGTGCTTGTCCGTGCCCGGTTTGCGCGGCAAGGTGCCTCGTTGGTCGCGCATTCGCTACACGGGGTTCGACCTGTATGGCGACCCCATTGACCGCACGGTGGACGGCTTTCATGCGCGCGTTGTGCAGCATGAATGTGACCACCTGATCGGAAAGCTGTACCCCATGCGGGTGCGTGATTTCACGCAGTTCGGGTTCACCGAGGTGCTGTTTCCGGAGATCAGCGCTAACGAGGACGACTGAGCCTGACCTGCACCCTTGGCCCACGCCCCCCAGGTCAGGATGACAGTTCCTGCAGCAGTTCGGTCTCAATCTGGATCTGGCGTGCGTTGTTCTGCAGCTCGGGGCCCTGGATGAGGAAGGTGTCTTCCACCCGTTCGCCCAGGGTGCTGACCTTGGCCAATTGCACGCTCAGATGGTGTTGCGCCAGGATGCGGGCCACCAGATACAGCAGGCCCGCACGGTCGCTGGCAGAGATGGCCAGCAGCCAGCGCTGGGCCTTTTCGTCGGGTCGCAAGGTCACGCGGGGGGCCACCGGGAAGCTCTTGACCCGGCGTGAGACCCGCTTGCGGGCGGGCTCTGGCAAGGGCCCGCCTTCCTCGATCACACGCACCAGGTCACTCTCGACCATATGGGTCAGTTCGCGGTAGTGCCCGGGCTGCTCCGATGCCGATGAGGCCACGACCTGGAACGTGTCCAGCGCATAGCCGTTGTTGGCAGTGTGCACGCGCGCGTCCAGGATGCTGAAGCCCGCTCGATCGAAGTACCCGCAGATGCGGGCAAACAGGTCGGCCTGGTCGGCGGCGTAGACCATCACCTGCAGCCCGTCGCCCGCCAGCGACTGGCGGGCGCGCACCACCGGTTTGGCCGCACCCACATGGCGCGACAGGTGGCGCGTGTGCCAGGCAATGTCGGCGGCGTCGTGGCGCATGAAGTAGCTCACGTCGAGCGTGGCCCACAGCGCTTTGTGCGCTTCAAAGGGCAGGGCGTTGAGCGCCAGCAGCACCAAGGCCTCGCGCTTGCGGGCTTCGATCTCAGCGGCTGCGTCGGGCGCGCGGCCACCCAGAGTGCGCAGCGTGGCGCGGTACAGGTCTTCCAGCAGCTTGCCCTTCCAGGCGTTCCATACCTTGGGGCTGGTGCCACGGATGTCCGCCACGGTGAGCAGGTACATGGCCGTGAGGTTGCGCTCGTTGCCCACGCGGTGCGCAAAGGCGGCAATCACGTCGGGGTCGCTCAGGTCCTGCTTTTGCGCCACGGTGCTCATGGTCAGGTGCTCACGCACCAGAAACTCGATGAGCCGGGCATCTTCGCGGTCTACGCCGTGCTGGCGGCAAAAGCGCCGTACTTCTTCTGCTCCGATTTGCGAGTGGTCGCCGCCGCGCCCCTTGCCAATGTCGTGGAACAGTGCCGCCACGTAAAGAATCCAGGGTTTGTCCCACCCGCCCGCCAGCTGCGAGCAGAACGGGTATTCGTGCGCATGCTCGGCCATGAAGAAGCGGCGCACGTTGCGCAGCACCATCAGGATGTGCTGGTCCACTGTGTACACATGGAACAGGTCGTGCTGCATCTGCCCCACGATGCGGCGAAACGGCCACAGGTAGCGCCCCAGCACCGAGGTCTGGTTCATCAACCGAATTGCGTGGGTGATGCCCGAGGGCTGCTGCAGGATGCGCATGAAGGCATCGCGGTTGACCGGGTCGCGCCGGAAGGCGCTGTCCATCACGCCGCGTGCGTTGTACAGCGCACGCAGGGTGCGTGCCGACAGGTCCTTGAGCCCCACGGTGGTCTGGTAGAGCAGAAAGGTTTCCAGGATCGCGTGCGGGTCGTGGGTGTAGAGGTCGTCGCTGGCCACTTCGATGAGGCCCGCTTTCTCGAAGAACCGCTCGTTGATGGGGCGCGGCTCGTGGGTCGATGGGTTCAGGCGCTCCTCGATGTTGAGCAGCAGGATCTGGCTGAGCTGCGACACGGCCTTGGCCGCCCAGTAGTAGCGGCGCATCAAGGTTTCGCTGGCCCGCATGGGCAGGCGGGAGCCATCGGGTGCCTGCGAGCGGTAGCCGAACGATTCGGCCACCGCCGTCTGCAGGTCGAACACCAGGCGGTCCTCGTGCCGCCCGGCCGCTGTGTGCAGGCGGGCGCGGATCAGGCACAGCAGCGTCTCGTTGCGCTCGATCTGGCGCACTTCGAAGGCCGTGGCCAGGCCGCTGGTGGCCAGTTCTTTCCAGTTGCTGCCCAGCCCGGCGGCGCGTGCCACCCAGAGGATCATCTGCAGGTCGCGCAGTCCGCCTGGCGACTCCTTGCAGTTGGGCTCCAGCGAGTACGGCGTGTTTTCGTACTTGGTGTGGCGCTGGCGCATCTCCAGCGTCTTGGCCACCAGAAACGCCTGAGGATTCATCTGCGCGCGGTACTGGCGCTGGAACTCGGCAAACAGCGCGGCATTGCCGCACACCAGCCGCGATTCGAGCAGCGAGGTCTGCACGGTGACATCGCCCGCGCTTTCGGCCAGGCACTCCGCCACGGTGCGCACGCTGGACCCGATTTCCAGGCCCGTGTCCCAGCAGCTGCCGATGAAGCCTTCGAGCTTGGTGCGCAGGGCACTGCCGGCCTCGGGCGCCGTGCCGTCGGGCAGCAGCAGCAGGACATCGACATCGGAATAGGGGAACAGCTGGTCGCGCCCAAACCCGCCCACGGCCACCAGGGCCATGTCGTCGGGCAACTGGGCGCGCTGCCACAGGGTTTGCAGCAGGTTGCCCGCCAATGACGACAGCTTGCGCAGCAGCACGCGGATGCCGCGCGTGGAGGCTCCGGTGGATTGCATGGCCGCGAGCAGTGCGGCCTTGTCGCTGCGGTAGGCGTCTCGCAGGGCATGGAGTTCAGTCATGGTCGGTGTGCGCTGGTAGGGGCCATGAAAATGCCACGCAAGAATTGTGCGAGAGCCTGTGTTTCAAAGGGCACAGCCTTTGCAGCGTCCGATCAGGTGGCCGTGGCGGTCACGAACGGCGGTGGTGGAGGCGAGCCTGCCGACAGCGTCATCACCTCATACCCCGTGGGCGTGACCAGCACCGTGTGCTCCCACTGGGCCGACAGGCTGTGGTCCTTCGTCACGATGGTCCAGCCGTCGTTGCCGTGTTCCTTCACCTCGCGGCGGCCTGCATTGATCATGGGCTCGATGGTGAACACCATGCCGGGCACCAGTTCTTCGAGCGTGCCGGGTTTGCCGTAGTGCAGCACCTGGGGCTCTTCATGGAACTTCTTGCCAATGCCGTGGCCGCAGAACTCGCGCACGATGGAGAACCCATGGCCTTCGGCAAACTTCTGGATCGCGTGGCCGATATCCCCCAGCCGCGCGCCGGGCTTGACCTGCACGATGCCATGCCACATGGCTTCAAAGGTCAGGGCTGACAGTCGCTTGGCGGCGATCGAGCATTCCCCGATCAGGAACATGCGGCTGTTGTCGCCGTACCAGCCGTCCTGGGTGATCACGGTCACGTCCACATTGACGATGTCGCCCTTCTTGAGCGGCTTGTCGTTGGGGATGCCGTGGCACACCACATGGTTGACCGAGGTGCACAGCGAGGCGGGGTAGGGCGGGTAGCCCGGCGGCTGGTAGCCCACGGTGGCCGAGACGGTGCCCTGCTGGGCCATGCATTCGGCGCCCAGGCGGTCGATCTCTTTGGTGGTGATGCCGGGCTTGATGTGCGGCGTGATGTAGTCCAGCACTTCGGAGGCCAGGCGGCAGGCCACGCGCATGCCTTCGATGTCCTCGGCGCTTTTGATGGTGATGCTCATGCCCCAATTATCCCATTGGGCCCCCAGCCGCGCAGGCGGCCTGGCCTTGCCCGGTAAAATGGAGGGCTCCGGTGCTGGTTGCACGCTGGCGCCCGGAGCCACCCTCTACCCCTGACACCCCCCAACAGGCCGCTACCGTGACCTTGCACATGACCACGCTGGCGGGCGGCAACGCCCTCAGCTCCTTCCGCGCCCAGCAACTTCAACCCGCCCTGGAGGCGATCCACCCCAAGATCAGCGGCATTGCAGCGCGTTTCGTGCACCTGGTCGCCACCGATGCGGCCCCCACCCCGTCTGAACAAGAGCGCCTGGCCGCGCTGCTGACCTACGGCGACCCGTACGTCGGCCCCGAAGACGGCGCCGTTCTGATCGTCACGCCCCGCCTGGGCACGCTGTCGCCCTGGGCCTCCAAGGCCACCGACATTGCACGCAACTGCGGCATCGCCATCCGCCGCGTCGAGCGCATCACCGAATAC
>DATLGV010000536.1:0-6700 GCA_035540275.1 Acidovorax sp.
GGGGCAGCACATTGCGGCAGGGCTCTGCGGCAGGGCTCTGCGGCAGGCTGCGCGGCGGGCGCAAGCGCACCCGGATGGCGGGATTTTAGCGGTGCCTTCGTTCTCCGCTCTGCCTCTCGGCTGCGCCAGTCCGGGATGGGCAGCACCCAAAAGCGTCCGCCCTGCATCGCTGGCAGTCCATCGTCCGCGACCAACTCCGGCGGCAGGATCCCGTCGTGCCCGGCCGAATCGCCACCGCCCGTGGCCATGCCCGTCTGCACCGCCTGCGGTCGCAGGCAGGCCACCTGTACGCCACGCCGGCCACCCATGGGCCATGCCACGGATGCGCCCTGCGTCCGGTAGGTGTCACCCCATGCCGATGCGCGCGGCCCCCTGGCGAAACAGGGCCGCGCCCTCGGCGTCGAAGTGGAAGGCTGCGAAGAAGTCGTCGGCCTGGTAGCTGGGGCGCGCCTGGTGAATTTCCGCCGCATAGGCGCGTGCCAGGTCGAGCGACCCCGTCAGCGCCAGGCAGAAGGCCGCGATGGCGCGGATGTGCGCGTGGGCGTTGGGACGGGCGGCCGCCTTGACGGCCCAGTCCGCCGCCTCATCGAACCGGCCCAGGCGCACCAGCGCCATGGCGCGGGCCCCCAGCATGCCGAAAAGCAGGGGATCGAAGGGGCTGAGCAGGCGCGAGTGGTCGGACGCCGCGATGGCGGCATCGGGGTCGCCCGCCTGGCATTGGACGAACGCCAGCGTGTAGTGCCCGAGTGCAAAGCTGGGGCTCAGGTGGATGGCCTGCTCCAGTTCGACCACGGCAGGTTTCTGCTGGCCGCGCAGCCACAGCGCCCGGCCCATGGCCCAGTGGGCTGCGGGGTTGCGGTCGTCGGCATCCAGGCTTTGGCGGGCCGTGGCCAGGGCCTGGTCGCAGGCGGCTGCGCGCTCGGACCAGCCTTGGAAGGCGTTCTGGAAGTGCGTGAACGACAACCCGGCGTAGGCGCGTGCGAAAGTGGGGTCGAGCTGCACCGCCATGGCAAAGAATAGGCGGGCGCGCTCGTTGTCGGCCTGGTTGAACCGGTACATGTGCCACAGGCCGCGGTGGTGGGCCTCCCAGGCATCAAGGGTGTTGGGCGGGCGCAGCAGGGCGCGGTTGCGCTCGGCCAGTTCGATCTCGCTGGCGGCGATGGCGACGATCTGGCTGCCAATGTCGTCGAGCACGGAAAAAGCGTCGTCCAAGGGGCGGTCGAAGATGTCGGCCCAGACCACGCGCGCGGTGCGGACCTCGACCAATTCGGCCGTCACCACCAGGCGCTGTGCGTGGCAGCGCACGGTGCCGCTCACCACATAGTCGACGTCGAGAAGATGCGCGGCCTCCTGTGGGCCGATGCCGCGTTCATGCAGCGCGAACATGGTGCCCTGGGCGATGACGAACAGGCTGCGCAACTGGGCCAGCCGGGTGATGACATCGTGGGCCAGCGCGTCGGCCGTGCCTCCCCGTGCACGGGCTGCGGGCGAGAGGTCGGCGAAGGGCATGACGGCGATGGAGGCGCGGTGCGGGTGCATGTCGCGGGCTGCGCCGGGGTCCAGGTCAGGGCCCGTGCCGGGCCCGACCGGATGCTGGGGGGCGGTCGGTTCGCGCTCCGCGACCGTTGCCACGAAGCGGTAGCCGCGGCGTTGAACGGTGGCGATGCACGCCTGTGCGGTGCCACTGTCGCCAATGGCCTGGCGTGCCGCCTTGATGCAGCTGCTCAGGGCCGACTCGCTCACCACCTTGCCGGCCCACAGCGCATCCAGCAGTTCCTGCCGGGGCACGATGCGGTGGCGGTGCTGCAACAGGTAGGCCAGCAGGTCAAACACCTGCGGCTCGACCTGGCGTGGCTGCCCCTGGCAGCGCAAGGTGAACAGGCGGGTATCGAGTTCACAGTCTCGGAAAGTCAGCAGCACCGGCGACTCCTTCACCGCAACAGAGTCGGGATCATAGGGCGCACCGCCCTCTTCATCCAATCTCCACGCCTTCCCCATGGCGGCACCAAGGAATCCGGCGCGGGAGTGCGTAAGCTGATCGGCAGTGGCTCAGGGCAACCGGCCAGCGCATTCAGAGGTTTTTTGACCGAAAGGAGTTCACCATGGCTACCACGCTTTACCAACGGCTGGGCGAATCGGCGGGCATTGCCCGCCTCGTGGACGACGTCATTGCCGCCCACCTGAGCAACCCCCTGGTCAAAACGCGTTTCGAGAACGTCGAGAACCTGGAGCGCACGAAGCAGATGGCGACTGAGTTCTTCTGTGCCGGAGCCGGGGGGCCGCAGGCCTACACAGGCAAAGACATGGTCGCGGCGCACAAGGGCATGAATATCAGCGAGCAAGAGTATCTGGCGGTCATGGACGACATCGTTGGCGCCATGGGCAAGCACCAGTTGGACGATGGCACCAAGAATGAGGTCATCGGCATTCTTTATTCGCTCAAGGGCCACATCATCCGCGTCTGACCAGTTTCCTGCCGATGCGGTCGCGCCGCAGGGTAAGGGCGTTGCAAACCATTGATGGAGGTGCCACACATGGACTCGCAACTCGAAAGCATCCGCGAACAGCAGAAGGCGTCCTGGAACCGGTTCTCCACCGGTTGGAAGAAATGGGATGAACTGTTCATGGACTTCCTGCGCCCCATGGGCCAGGAAATCATCCGATTGCTGGACCCGAAGGGCCAGGACGTGGTGCTCGATGTCGCCGGCGGCACGGGAGAGCCCGGGTTGACGATTGCGGCGCGCATTCCGCAGGGGCGTGTGGTCGTCACCGACCTGGCGGCGAGCATGCTGGAGATCGCCGCGGAGAATGCTAGGCGCCGCGGGCTGGCCAATGTGGAGACCCGCGTGTGCGATGTGTGCGCGCTGCCGTTTGCTGACCGGAGCTTTGATGCCATCAGTTGCCGTTTTGGTTACATGTTCTTCCCCGATATGGACTTGGCGGCCCGGGAGATGGCCCGTGTCCTGAAGCCGGGTGGGCGCGTGGCCACGGCGGTCTGGAATGTGCCGGAGAAAAATTTCTGGGTCACGGCCATCATGGGCGCGATCAACCGGAACATGGCCTTGCCTCCTCCGGTGCCGGGCGCGCCCGGCATGTTCCGCTGCGCCCAGGCGGGCTGGGGCGAGGCGCTGTTTGCGCAGGCCGGGCTGAAGAACGTGTCGGTCAGGGAGGTGGCGGGGCAGCTCAACTGCCAGACGGCCGATGTGTACTGGCAGGCCATGACCGAAGTGGCCGCACCGGTGGTCGCCGCACTGGGCCAGGCCGATGAAGCCACGAAAGAAAAGATCCGCGAAGCGGTGTATCGGGCCATCGAGCAGAAATTCCCCGATGGCCATGTCCGGATCGACGCCAGCGCCCTCGTGGTCTACGGCGAGAAATGAGTGCGCACCGCCGTGCCCGGGAGGAGCGGGCACGGCACATGCCAGCGCCGGGCACCGCCTGGCGGCGGGGCTGGGCGACCCCATCCCCACCATAGGGCAAGCGGCCGGTATGGGCTGGTGCCTGGCGCGCGAGTCCGTATAATCCCTGGCTCATCCGAGGAGCGTTGCAGCGCCCCCAGCATTGGCGGGGCGTGAGGCTCGGAGTCAATTTCGCAACGACGCTCATCCACTTTCCGCGTGGTGAGCTTTGTTTCTTTCCCCCCGGCGAGTGGTTTTTTCAAACATGCTTTGGAGCAAACCATGAACGCACGCGTCAACGCCCCGGTCAACACCGACTGCATCATTGCCGACATCGGCCTGGCCGAATGGGGCCGCAAAGAGATCCGCATCGCCGAAACCGAGATGCCCGGCCTGATGGCCATCCGCGAGGAATTCGCTGCCAAGCAGCCGCTCAAGGGCGCGCGCATCACCGGCTCGCTGCACATGACCATCCAGACGGCGGTGCTGATCGAGACCCTGCAGGCGCTGGGTGCCCAGGTGCGCTGGGCCTCGTGCAACATCTTCTCCACGCAAGACCACGCCGCGGCCGCGATTGCCGCCGCAGGCACGCCCGTGTTCGCCATCAAGGGTGAAACCCTGGCCGAATACTGGGACTACACCCACCGCATCTTTGACTTCGGCGCGGCCGGCACCGACGGCGAAGGCCCCAACCTGATCCTGGACGACGGTGGCGATGCCACGCTGCTGATGCACCTGGGCAAGCGCGCCGAAAAGGACGCCTCGCTGATCGCCAACCCCACCAGCGAAGAAGAAACCTGCCTGTTCGCCTCCATCAAGGCCAAGCTGGCGCAAGACCCGACCTGGTACAGCCGCAAGAGCGCCCAGATCATCGGCGTGACCGAAGAAACCACCACCGGCGTGCACCGCCTGAAGGAAATGTCGGCCAAGGGCTCGCTGATGTTCCGCGCCATCAACGTGAACGACTCGGTGACCAAGTCCAAGTTCGACAACCTGTACGGCTGCCGTGAGTCGCTGGTGGACGGCATCAAGCGCGCCACTGACGTGATGATCGCCGGCAAGGTGGCCGTGGTGGCCGGCTACGGCGACGTGGGCAAGGGCAGTGCCCAGGCCCTGCGCGCCCTGAGCGCCCAGGTGTGGGTGACCGAGATCGACCCCATCAACGCCCTGCAGGCCGCGATGGAAGGCTACAAGGTCGTGACCATGGAATACGCCGCCGACAAGGCCGACATCTTCGTGACCACCACCGGCAACAAGGACGTGATCCGCCACGAGCACATGCTGGCCATGAAGGACCAGGCCATCGTCTGCAACATCGGCCACTTCGACAACGAGATCCAGGTCGCCACGCTGGAGCAGTACCAGTGGGAAGAGATCAAGCCCCAGGTGGACCACGTGATCTTCCCGGACGGCAAGCGCATCATCCTGCTGGCCAAGGGCCGCCTGGTGAACCTGGGCTGCGGCACGGGCCACCCCAGCTTCGTGATGTCGTCCAGCTTTGCCAACCAGACCATTGCCCAGATCGAGCTGTTCACCCACAGCGACTACTACGAAAACGGCAAGGTCTACGTGCTGCCCAAGCACCTGGACGAAAAGGTGGCGCGCCTGCACCTCAAGAAGGTGGGCGCCATGCTGACCGAGCTGACCGACGAGCAGGCCGCCTACATCGGCGTGCCCAAGCAAGGCCCCTACAAGCCTGACACCTACCGCTACTGATCCCGGTGCTGCGTGCCCCGGTCACGGGGCGCGCGCACGCTGGTCTGGCGCCGTGATGCAGGGCAATATCTGATTGCTCTTAAATTAATAGCTGATGGCGCATGATTCACTAGCGCTACCAGCCGATTTGACTCAAAAAGGATGGGCGCGATGCGCGCAGATGTGTTTTTGGTGGAACGTGGCCATGCCGCCACGCGCTCGCAGGCGCAGCGCCTGATTGCCTCGGGGGTGCAGTGGCGCCTGTCGCCGCTGGCGCCCTGGCAGAAGGTGGTGAAGAACGGTGACGACATCCCGTCGGTGGCCGAGGTGCAGCTGCTGGACGATGCAGAAGCCAAGTACATCTCGCGCGGCGGGCTCAAGCTGGAAGGCGCGCTCAAGGCGCTGGGCCTGCCGGTGGTCGGCCTGCGGTGCCTGGATGTGGGTCAGAGCACCGGCGGCTTCACAGACT
Source organism: Acidovorax sp. (assembly GCA_035540275.1). Classification (GTDB taxonomy): domain Bacteria; phylum Pseudomonadota; class Gammaproteobacteria; order Burkholderiales; family Burkholderiaceae_C; genus Acidovorax. Next base: position 5,563 of record DATLGV010000536.1, read on the forward strand.
GCCTGCTGCAACATGGTGCGGCCCAGGTGGTGGGCGTGGATGTGGGGCATGGCCAGTTGCACGAGCGCCTGCGTGATGATGTGCGCGTGGTCGGCGTGGAAGGGCTTAACGCCCGTGCCATGACGGCCGAGTCGTTGCTCGAAGGCTGTGAAGCGGCCTTGTCCGAAGAGCTGGTGCAAGACCATGAAGACAACGACACCCAGCCGGTCGCTCCTTACAGCTGGATGCGCAACGGCGGTCTGGTCGATGAAGAATACGACGACAGCGACGATGCCAAAGAGCAAGACGTGGAAGCCTTCAAAGCCGAGCGCGCAGCCAAGGCCCGTGCGCGGGCCGAGGGCACTTTGCCGGTGGTGCGCCAGCGCCGAGTGGGGCGAGAGGATGTGCAGGTCACGCCCGTGTTTGACCTGGTGACGGGTGACCTGTCGTTCATCTCGCTCACCCTGGTGCTGCCTGCGCTGGTGCCGTTGCTCGCGCCGCAGGGTGACCTGGTCATGCTGGTCAAGCCCCAGTTTGAATTGCAGCCGGGGCAGGTGGGCAAGGGCGGCATCGTGCGCGACGAGTCCTTGTATGCGGTGGTGGAACAGCGCATCCGCGACTGCTGCGCCACGGTGGGCCTGGAGGTGCTGGCGTGGATCGACAGCCCGATCCAGGGCGGTGATGGCAACCGAGAATTTTTTGTACACGCAAGGAGAGCCGCATGAATGCAGCCCACGCGCAAGGCACCGGGTTTCCGGTGAGTTTCGAGTTTTTCCCGCCCAAGACGCCTGAAGGGGCCGACAAGCTGCGCGTGGCGCGCCAGCAGCTGTATGCACTGCATCCGGACTTCTGCTCGGTGACCTACGGCGCGGGGGGCTCCACGCAAGAAGGCACGTTCGGCACGGTGCGCGAGATCCTGTCCGAAGGCGTGGGCGCTGCGTCGCACTTTTCGTGCATCGGGGCCACGCGCCAGTCGGTGCGCGAGCAGCTGGCCACGCTCAAGGCCATGGGCGTCAAGCGCCTGGTGGCACTGCGCGGTGACCTGCCCAGCGGCTATGGCCTCGGTGGCGAGTTCCGCTATGCGAGCGAGCTGGTCGCCTTCATCCGTAGCGAGACCGGCCGCCACTTCGACATCGAAGTGGCGGCCTACCCCGAGTTC
>DATLGV010000537.1:0-1619 GCA_035540275.1 Acidovorax sp.
CCCTGGCGCTGAACGCCACCGAAGTGGCCAGCAAAGGCGGCGAAGTGGTCCACCAGGTGGTCAAGACCATGGAAGAGATCAATGCCAGCAGCAAGAAGATTGCCGACATCGTGGGCATCATCGACGGCATTGCGTTCCAGACCAACATCCTCGCGCTCAATGCGGCTGTGGAGGCGGCGCGTGCGGGCGAGCAGGGGCGCGGCTTTGCCGTGGTGGCCAGCGAGGTGCGCGGCCTGGCCGGGCGCAGCGCCAATGCGGCGCGCGAGATCAAGGCACTGATCTCCACCAGCGTGGACAAGGTGAGCGACGGCGCCCGGCTGGTGGTGACCGCGGGCTCCACCATGGGCGACATCGTGCAGAGCGTGGAGCGTGTGACCACGCTGATGTCCGAGATCAATGAGGCCAGCACCGAGCAGAGCACACAGATCGGCCAGGTGAGCCAGGCGGTGGACCAGCTGGACCACATGACACAGCAGAACGCCGCGCTGGTGGAGCAGGGCGCCGCAGCGGCCGCGAGCCTCAAGGACCAGGCCCATCGGCTGGCGGGTGCGATGGGACAGTTTCAGCTCACACGCGCAGGCGCGTGACGGGTATTGCGCTGCAGATCGGGCTGATTTCCATAGAAAAGGGCCTGCAGTGCAGGCCCTTCAAGCGTAAGGTGCTATGAATTTTGAGGGTGCTTACATGCCCGCGTAGTTCGGGCCGCCGCCGCCTTCCGGCGTGACCCACACGATGTTCTGCGTGGGGTCCTTGATGTCGCAGGTCTTGCAGTGCACGCAGTTCTGCGCATTGATCTGCAGGCGCTGCGCATCGCCGCCCTTGGCAGTGTCGGGCACGAACTCGTACACACCCGCCGGGCAGTAGCGCGCCTCGGGGCCTGCGTACTTGGCCAGGTTGATGTTGACCGGCACGCTCGGGTCCTTGAGCGTGAGGTGGGCGGGCTGGTTCTCTTCGTGGTTGGTGTTGCTGATGAACACGCTGGAGAGGCGGTCGAACGTGAGCTTGCCATCGGGCTTGGGGTAGACGATGGGCTTGCACTCGGCCGCAGGCTTCAGGTAGGCGTGGTCGGGCTTGTCGCGGTGCAGCGTCCAGGGGATGTGGCCGCGCAGCACGAACTGCTCAAAGCCGTTCATCAGCGTGGCCGTCGTCAGGCCGTACTTGAACCAGTTCTTGAAGTTGCGGTCCTTGTTCAGCTCGGTGTGCAGCCAGCTCTTCTCGAAGGCTTCGGGGTAGGCGGTCAGCTCGTCGTGCTGGCGGCCCGCCACCACGGCGTCGTAGGCGGCTTCTGCCGCCAGCATGCCGGTCTTGATGGCCGCGTGGCTGCCCTTGATGCGGCCCACGTTCAGGTAGCCCGCGTTGCAGCCCACCAGTGCGCCGCCCGGGAACACGGTCTTGGGCAGGGCGTTGATCCCGCTGGCGTTGATGGCACGCGCGCCATACGACAGGCGCTTGGCCGTGATCTCGCCCTTTTCGTTCTCGAAGTAGTAGCGGACGTTGGGGTGTGTCTTCCAGCGCTGGAACTCTTCGAACGGGCTCAGGTAGGGGTTGGCATAACCCAGACCGGTGACAAAGCCTACGGCCACCTTGTTGCCCTCCAGGTGGTACAGGAAGGCGCCGCC
>DATLGV010000538.1:0-2183 GCA_035540275.1 Acidovorax sp.
TTTGAGCGCGTGTTCCATGCCGGCCACGGTGCCGGGCACGCCCACGGCGTAGTGGGTGTACAGCGACTTGCCGTCCACCACATTGCCTTTGGCATCCAGGTACATGTCGCGCGTGGCCTTGATAGGCGCCACTTCGCGGAAGTCGAGGGCCACGCTCTTGCCGGTCTTGGCGTCGTGCACCACCATGAACCCGCCACCGCCCAGGTTGCCCGCATTGGGCAGGGCCACGGCCAGCGCAAAGCCAATGCCGACGGCGGCATCCACCGCGTTGCCACCGGCTTTCAGGATGTCCAGGCCGATCTGCGAGGCCAGTTCCTGCTCGGTGGCCACCATGCCGTTGCGTGCCACGACGGGGTGGAACACATCCATGTCGAAGTCGTAGGCCGCGCTGGCGGCCTGGGCCGAGGCGGTCTGCTGTACTGCGGCTACCGGCTGAGCCTTGGCCACCGGGGGCGTGCTGCCGCAGGCGGTGAGGCTGGCCAGGGCCAGCACAACGCTGCCAGCCAGCAGCGTATGGCGAATGTTCATGGGATATCTCCTGGTGTGTGGAATCTGGAAATGACAACGGGCGCACCCAGTCGATGGATGCGCCCGCGCCAGTGTAGGTTGGTCAAGGGGCTGCCAGAGGCCATTGCGTCATGACATTGCGGCGCAGCACTGATGTGCTGCGTGCATGACTCCATCTCAATGCACTGCGGGCCTTCAGACGAGCAAGTCGCTCAATGTCCGCGCGATCACCTTGGTGGCGCGGCGCAGGTCTTCGAGCTGCAGGCGCTCGTCGGCGCGCTTGGCGTGCGATTCGAGGACCGTGCGGGGGCCGGCGCCGTAGATCACGCCGGGAATGCCGCGCTCCACATACAGGCGCACATCGGTATAGAGCGGCGTGCCCACAGCCGGGACCGGTTCGCCGATCACGGCTTGCGCATGTTGCTGGATGGCGTCGACCAGGGGCTTGTTGCCCGCCAGCGGCGTCATCGCGTTGGCCAGCAGCAGGCGCTTGATCTCCACGCTGATACCGGCGCGCTCGCCTGCGGCCTGTTCGATCACGCGGCGGATGGTGGCTTCGACCTCCACCGGGTTTTCCTCGGGGATCATGCGGCGGTCGAGCTTGAACATCACCTTGCCGGGCACGACATTGGTGTTGGTCCCGCCCTCGATGCGGCCCACGTTCAGGTAGGGGTGCTTGATCCCCTCGACCTTGGACGTGACCTTCTTGTACTCGTCGTTCTGTGCGTACAGCGCGTTCAGGATGTGCACGGCGCCCTGCAGTGCGTCCACGCCGGTGTGGGGCACGGCGGCGTGGGCCATCTTGCCGTGCACCGTCACCTCCATCTGCAGGCAGCCGTTGTGGGCGGTGACCACTTCGTAGCTGAAGCCCGCGGCAATCATCAGGTCCGGCTGGGCCAGCCCCTTTTGCAGCAGCCAGCCGGGGCCGAGTTCGCCGCCAAACTCTTCGTCGTAGGTGAAGTGCAGCTCTACCGCACCCCGGGCGGGCCTGGCCACGGCTTCGAGGGCACGCACCGCAAAGGTGAAGCTCGCAAAGTCGCTCTTGCTCACGGCGGTGGCGCGGCCGTACATGGCGCCATCGACGATCTCGGCACCGTAGGGGTCGTGCGTCCAGCCTTCGCCGGGCGGCACCACGTCGCCGTGGGCGTTCAGGGCGATGGTCTTGCCGCCGCTGCCGTATGGTCTGCGCACGATGAGGTTGGTGATGGACTCCATGCCGTAGGCCTGCACATCGGCGGTGGGCACGGCGTGCTTTTCGGCCTCGTAGCCAAAGTCCTTCAGCAGCTCGGCGGTGCGCTCGGCATGGGGCGCGTTATTGCCTGGGGGCGTGTCGGTGGGTACGCGCACCAGGGCCTGCAGAAAGCGCACTTCTTCGTCAAAGTGCTGGTCGATCCAGGCGTCCAGCGCGGCGTAGTGGTTCGGGGTGGTCATGGTTGTTGTTCCTCGGCAAGCTGGCGCAGCACCTGGGTGAAGGCGTCCACGGCCAGCTGCATGTCGTTGTTGGTGGTGGATTCGAGCGGGTTGTGGCTGATGCCGGAGTTTTCTCCGCGCACGAACAGCATGGCCTGCGGCATGATTTCGTGCAGCTTCATCGCATCGTGGCCTGCGCCACTGGGCATGCGGAACACGGGCACGCCCAGGTGGTCTACTGCGCGCTCCCAATGGTGCTGCAGGGC
>DATLGV010000539.1:0-4579 GCA_035540275.1 Acidovorax sp.
CCCTGCAATTGCAGGAGCGCCGCGCATGACCGCCACCACCCCACATCCCGCCACCGTTCTGGTCATCGAGGACGACGATGCCAGCCGCTGGCTGTTCACCTACCTGCTGGAAGCGGCCGGCCACCGCGTGCTGGCGGCCGAGAACGGTGCCGCGGGGCTGGCGCTGGCGCTGGCCGAGGGCCCCGACATCGTGCTGTGCGACCTGCAGATGCCCGTGATGAACGGCTACGAAGTGGCGCGTGGCCTGCGGGCCAGTCCGCACTGGCGGGTGGTGCCTCTGGTGGCGGTCACGGCGTTCTCGATGCCGGGTGACCGCGAGAAGGCGCTCGAAGTCGGTTTTAATGAACACCTGCCCAAGCCCATCACGCCAGAGACCTTCGTGCAGCAGATCGAAGCGTTTCTGGCCAGTGCCCGGCAGGCCCCGTCCCCACCCGGTGGAACACCCCGTACGTAGAGCATGGCAAAAATTCTCGTCGTCGATGACCTCCCTGCCAACCGCGCGCTGGTGGTCACCCTCATCGGGCACAGCGGCCACCAGGCGCTGGAGGCTGCCGATGGCGCCGAGGCACTGGCCGTGGTCCGTACCGAGCGGCCGGACCTGGTGATCTCCGACATCCTGATGCCCACCATGGACGGCTTCGAGTTCGTGCGGCAATTGCGCTCCGAGCATGGCCTGGCGGCAACGCAGGTGATCTTTTGCAGCGCGCACTACCAGGAGGAGCAGGCCCTGCGCCTTGCCGAGGCCTGTGGCGTGACCCAGGTCCTGTTCAAGCCTTGTGAACCGCAGGACATCCTGGCGGCCATCGAGCAGGCACTCACCCAGATCCGCCACCCACCCGTGGTGGAGCTGGAGCACGGTTTTCAGACCCGCCACCTGCGGCTGATGACCGACAAGCTCACCGGCAACATGGCTGAGCTTGCGGCCATGAACCGGCGCCTGTCCGCGCTGACCGATCTGAACCTGCAGCTGGCCTCAGAACGCGACCCACAAGTGCTGCTGGCCAATGTGTGCCGGGGCGCCCGCGAGCTGCTGGGGGCGCAATACGCCGTGCTGTGCGTGGTGCGCAAGCACGGTGAGGGAGCCATCACCTGCGCCAGCGGCATCGATCCTGCACAGCAGGATGGGCCGCTGGAGCAGCCCGTGGTGTCGCACGGGCTGCTGGGCCAGCTGCGTGCCGAGCGCCGCCCGTACCGCCTGGTCAACGAGGGGGCCGACCCGGTGGCACTGGGCCTGCCCGCGGGCTACCCACCCGTTCATGCGGCGGTGATGGCGCCCATCGTGTCGCTGTCGTTCTCTTACGGCTGGCTGTGCCTGGCCAACAAACAGGGGGCTGACGCCTTCAGCGCCGACGACGAAACAGTCCTGGCCATTCTGGGCGCGCAGGTGGGGCGCATCTACGAGAACGGCAGCCTGTACCAGGAGGTGCAGCGGCACGCCGACCAGTTGCAGCTGCAGGTGCAGGAGCGCCAGCGCGCCATGGAGGCCCTGCGTGCCAGCAAGGCCAGCCTGCGCCGGGCCCAGGCGCTGGCCAGGATATCCCACGTCGTCTGCGGGCCCGATGGCGTGTTCGAGAGCTGGCTGGACACCTTGCCCGACATGCTGGGGCTGGACGACAGCACCATGCCCCGCTCGGCCCGCGAGTGGATGGCATTGGTGCACCCCGATGACCGCGGCCTGTTCCGCCGTCACGCGCTTCAGGCCGCGCACCTGGGGGCGCGGAGGGACTTTGCCTACCGCATCCTGCGTGGCGACGGTCAGCCGATGTATCTGCGCCAGGTGATGGAGCCACTGGAGGACGAGGCGGGCCGGGGCGAGCTGGGCCGCTGGTTCAATACCCTCCAGGACATCACCAAGGAAAAGCGGGCCGAAGAAGAGCTGCATGAAAGCGACCGCCGCTTCAACGACATGCTCGACAAGGTCGAGATGATCTCGCTGATGCTGGACTGCGAAGGGCGCATCACCTACTGCAACGACTACCTGCTGCGCCTGACGGGCTGGCAGCGGGACGAGGTGTTTGGCCACAACTGGTTCGATCTGTTCGTGCCGCCAGAGATGGGCGATGTGCGCGGCGTCTTTGCCGATCTGCTGGCCGACCGGCCCTCGGCCTGGCACTATGACAACGAAATTCTGACCCGCTCGGGTGGGCGGCGCCTGGTGCACTGGAACAACACCGTGCTGCGCTCGGTGGGCGGGCAGGTGACGGGGGTGGCGGCCCTGGGCGAAGACATCACCGCCCGCCGTGATGCCGAGCGCCGCATCAAGCGGCTCAACCGGGTGTACGCGGTGCTCAGCGGCATCAACACCCTGATCGTGCGCGTGCGCCAGCGCGACGAGCTGTTCCGCGAGGCCTGCCGCATCGCGGTGGAGCACGGTCAGTTCAAGATCGCCTGGATCGGCCGCGTGGACCACGCCCTGCAGGAGGTGGTACCGGTGGCGCTGGCAGGCGCCGGGGCGGACTTTCTGATGCATGTGCGCCGCCGGCTGTGGCTGGGCGAACCCCCCAGGGAGGGGGAGAGCCTGAGCGCATGCGTGGTGCGCACCCAGGAGGCCGTGGTGTGCGAGGACATCCAGAACGATCCGCGCGTGCTGGTGCCCAAAGAACTGGCCGCGCGTGGCGTCGCCTCGATGGCCGTGTTGCCCTTGCTGGTGGCAAACCAGGTGGTGGGGGTGATTGCCCTGTTTGCCGACGACGCCGGTTTTTTTGACGCGGAAGAGATGCACCTGCTCACCGAGCTGGCGGGGGACATCGGCTTTGCCATGGACCACCTCGACAAGGAGGAGCGGCTGAACTACCTGGCGTACTACGACGACATCACCGGCCTGCCCAACCGCACCCTGTTTCTGGAGCGCAGTGGCCAGCACCTGCGGCCCCGCGAAGGTGCCAAGACGCTGCTGGGCATGGGGCTGGTGGACATCAGCCGGTTTCGCATCGTCAATGACACCCTGGGTCGCCAGGCGGGCGACGAACTGCTCAAACAGGTGGCACTGCGGCTGCAGCATGCAGCGGGCAACCTGTATGACGTGGCGCGCATCGGCATCAACAGCTTTGGCATTGCCGTGACCGAGGCCCGCGATGCCGGTGCGGTGGCGCTGTCGGTGGACCTGCTCATGCGCGCCTGTTTCGACACCCCCTTCATGGTGAGCGGCACCGAGCTGCGCATGGCGGCCAAGGCCGGCGTGGCGCTGTATCCCATGGACGGCGCCGACGCTGAAACCCTGCTGCGCAACGCCGAGGCGGCCCTCAACAAGGCCAAGGCTTCGGCCGACAGCCTGCTGTTCTACACCTCGGAGATGAACACCCGCGTGGCAGAGGCCCTGAGCCTGGAAGGGCGCCTGCGCGCCGCGCTGGAGCAGGGCCAGTTCGTGCTGCACTATCAGCCCAAGCTTCATCTGGCTGGCGGCACCATCACCGGTGCCGAGGCCCTGATTCGCTGGAACGACCCCAGCCGGGGCCTGGTGCCACCGGTGCAGTTCATCCCCATCCTGGAAGAGACGGGCCTCATCTATGACGTGGGCCGCTGGGCGCTGCGGCAGGCGCTGGCCGACAACCTGCGCTGGCGCCAGGCCGGCCTCGCCCCCCTGCGGGTGGCCGTCAATGTGTCGTCGTTGCAGCTGCGCCACCGGGACTTCATTGCCGAGGTGCGTGACGCCGTGGCCCACGATGCCCAGGCGGCCAGCGGTCTGGAGCTGGAGATCACCGAAAGCATGGTGATGGACGATGTGGATCGCAGCACGCAAAGCCTGCACGCCCTGCGCCAGATGGGCATCACCATTGCCATCGATGACTTTGGCACCGGGTTTTCGTCACTGAGCTACCTGGCCAAGTTGCCGGTGGACACGCTCAAGATCGACCGCTCCTTCATCCTGAACATGGCCTCCGGCCCGCAGGGCGTGGCGCTGGTGTCCACCATCGTCAACCTGGGGCACTCGCTGGGCCTGAAGGTGGTGGCCGAAGGGGTGGAGACCGAGGCGCAGTCCCGGCACCTGGCGCTGCTGGGCTGCGATGAAATCCAGGGGTATCTGCTGAGCCAGCCTGTGCCTGCCGAGGTATTGGAAGCGCAGTTCCTGCAAACCCTGGTGGGAAAATAGCCGGCAAAAAAATGCCGACCTGCGGGTCGGCATGGAGGACATGGAGAGAGTCGGTATGGCGGGCGAGGGCGGGCTGCAACGATCGGCAGGGCCAACAGCCCGCCACCTTCAGCCTTTTTGCACCATCTTGATGATGCTGGAGAAGTCCAGCGCGCCGTGGCCCGCCAGGCTGTGCGCGGCGTACAGATTGCGCGCCATGCCCCCCAGCGGTGTGGCGGCCTTCACGGCCATCGCGTTCTCCTGCGCCAGGCCCAGGTCCTTGAGCATCAAATCCGTGCCGAAGCCGCCCGCATAACCCTTGCTGGCGGGGGCGGTTTCCATCACGCCGGGGAAGGGGTTGTACTTCTCCAGCGCCCAGTTGCCGCCCGAGCTGCGGCGCATGATTTCGCTCAGCACCTTGGGGTCCAGGCCGTTGGCCACGCCGAGGGCAATGGCCTCGCTGGTGCCGGCCATCAGGATGCCCAGCAGCATGTTGTTGCAGATCTTGGC
>DATLGV010000540.1:0-3631 GCA_035540275.1 Acidovorax sp.
ACGGCGCACTGCTCACAAGGCCCCATGCCGAAGTGATATGGCGACCCCTTTCCCGCGCCGGGGTGGCGTTTTTGGACGCCTGCGCCCAAAGCCTGCCGCTGGAGGCCGCCGCCACCCGCGCCCTGGAGGTCGACCCCGCAACCGACTTTGCCGCCCTGATGAGCAGCCTGCTCGACGCGGGCGCCTTGGCGGCGCCCCACCCACACGCCACACACCCCGGCTGAGGAGCCCACCATGCACACCCCCAACACCCTTGCCACCCACATCTCCGCCACCTCCGCCACAGGCCTGCGCATGCTGTGGACTCGCATCGCCGACGCCGCCACCTGGCTCACCCCGCACAGCCTGCTGGCCCTGGTCAACCGCGTGGCCATTGCCGGCATCTTCTGGCTGTCGGCACGCACCAAGGTCGAGGGCTGGTTCACCCTCTCCGACAGCGCCTACGCGCTGTTCCGCGACGAATACAAGCTGCCCTTGCTGCCGCCCGAGCTGGCGGCGCAGATGGCCACCGGGGCCGAGCACCTGTTTCCGGTGCTGCTGGTGCTGGGCCTGTTCACGCGCCTGTCGGCCCTGGCGCTGCTCGGCATGACGCTGGTGATTCAGCTGTTTGTCTACCCCGATGCGTGGCCCACCCACCTGTCGTGGGCGGGGCTGATGCTGTACCTGGTGGGGCGCGGCGCGGGCAGCGTGTCGCTGGACCGGGCGCTCGGAATCCGCTGACGATCCGGCTTTTTATGCTGCCGCCGTGCGCACCCAGCGCACGATGTCTGCCGCCCCCAGCGCGCCCGAAATGCGCGCCACCTCACGCCCCTGCTGAAACAGGACCATGGTCGGAATGCTGCGGATGGCATAGCGCGCAGCAATGGCCTGATGGTCTTCGGTGTTGAGCTTGGCCAGGCGCACGCGGGGTTCCAGCTCACGGGCGGCCTGCGCAAAGGCGGGCGCCATCTGGCGACAGGGCCCGCACCACGGCGCCCAGAAGTCCACCAGCACCGGGATGTGGCTGCGCGCCACATGCTTGTCAAAGCTGGCGGCGTCCAGCTCCAATGGCGCTCCCGCAAACAGGGGCTGATGGCATTGGCCGCAATCGGGCGCGCGGCCCAGGTCGGCGCTCTGCACGCGGTTGGTGGTGTGGCAATGGGGGCAGACGATGTGCAGGGCTTCGGTCATGGCGCGGCAAAGGTGGGGGCAAAGAGCTTGCTGATCACATTGCGCCGCAGGCGCGCCGTTTCAAGGGTCCGCGTTGCAATCTGCGCGTCCCCCGTTGCAACCGGTCGCAGACCTTGCGCGCATTTACCAGGCCCGAGTCCCCCGGGTGGCCTTGCCTGCATTGCTGCGTCTGCTATGGTTTCGTGCATGCAGCTGCTGCCCACACTGACAACGGCCCATGCGCTTTTTCTCGATTTCGATGGCACGCTGACCGAGCTGGCGCCGCGCCCCGAGGCGGTGCGCATCGCGTCGGGGCTGATTCCCACGCTGTCATCGCTGCAGGCCCAACTGGGTGGCGCGCTGGCCATCGTGACTGGCAGGCCCGAGGCCGACATCGACGGGTTTCTGGCGCCGCTGCGCCTGCCGCTGGCAAGCGAACATGGGGCCCAATACCGCCTGGGTGACACCTCTGTATTCGCCACGACCCCACCCGCCCTGGAGCCCGTCCTGCACGCCGCCCAGGCCCTGGCAGCGCGCCACCCGGGCCTGCGGATGGAAACCAAGCGCGTTTGTGTGGCCCTGCACTACCGCCTGGCGCCCCACCTCGAATCCCTGTGCCACGACACGCTGGTGCAAGCCATGCGCGCAGTGGAAGGTGTGGAACTGTTGCGCGGCAAATGCGTCTTTGAAGTGAAACCCCGTGGCGTTCACAAAGGCCAGGCCCTCATCGACTTCATGACGCAGCCCCCCTTTGCGGGCCGCACGCCGGTCTTTGTGGGCGATGACGTCACCGACGAGGCCGGCTTTGCCGCCGCGCAGACGCTGGGCGGCTGGGGCATCAAGGTGGGCGAAGGGGCCACCATGGCACAACACCGTTGCATGACGCCGGCCGCGCTGCGTGGCTGGCTATCGTCTGCACGCACGACCCTGGAGCGCGAACGATGAACACAGCCGCCACACAGCCCCAGACGGGCTCGCTCAACCTCGGGATGATCGGCAACTGCGCCATCAGCGCACTGATCGACGACCACGCCCGCATGGTGTGGTGCTGCCTCCCCCGCTTTGATGGCGACCCGGTGTTCAATGCCCTGCTGCAGCCCGGCGACGAGGGCAGCCACTTCGCGATCGAGCTGGAAGACCTGGCATCGGCCCACCAGTGGTACGAGCCCAACACCGCCGTCTTGCGCACGCAGTTGTTCGACAAGGCAGGCCACGGTATCGAGATCACCGACTTTGCGCCGCGCTTTTACAGCCGCTCGCGCTACTTCCGGCCCATGACGCTGGTGCGCCGGGTGCGCCCCATTCAGGGGTCGCCGCGCATCCGGGTGGCGCTCAAGGTGCGCTACGACTGGGGCCTGACCACACCCGAGATCACGCGCGGCAGCAACCACATCCGCTACGTGGGCGAGGGCATGACGCTGCGCCTGTCCACCGATGCGCCGGTGTCGCATGTGCTGTCGGGCCAGGCGTTTGTGCTCACGCGCGAACACAACTTTCTGCTGGGTGCCGACGAGACGCTGGTGGACGGCATTGCCGACACCGCCCGCCACTTCGAGCAGGAGACCACGGCCTACTGGCGCAGCTGGAGCCGCGCGCTGGCCATTCCGCTGGAGTGGCAGGACGCGGTGATCCGCGCGGCCATCACGCTCAAGCTGTCGCTGTATGAAGATACCGGCGCCATCGTGGCCGCCATGACCACCAGCATCCCCGAGTCCGCCCACAGCGGCCGCAACTGGGACTACCGCTACTGCTGGCTGCGCGATGCGTTCTTTGTGGTGCGCGCGCTCAACAGCATCTCCGAGGTGGGCACCATGGAGGATTACCTGCGCTGGCTGAGCAACGTGGTGGTCGAAGGCGGCGACGGCCACATCCAGCCGCTCTATGGCATCGGGCTGGAGAAGGACCTGCCCGAATCCATCCTGCCGCAACTCGCCGGCTACCGCGGCATGGGCCCGGTGCGCGTGGGCAACCAGGCGGCCGAGCATTTTCAGCACGACGTGTACGGCAACATCGTGCTGGGCGCGGCCCAGGCCTTCCACGACCACCGCCTGCTGCACCGCGCGGGCCTGGCCGAGTTCAAGCGGCTGGAGCAGGTGGGCGACAACGCCGTGCGCGTGTACGGCCAGCCTGATGCCGGCATGTGGGAGCTGCGCACGCGCGCCCGGGTGCACACCTCGTCCGCGCTGATGAGCTGGGCCGCCTGCGACCGCCTGGCCAAGATCGCCGCCACGCTGCGGCTGGCCGACCGCGCCAGCCACTGGCAGCAACATGCCGACCGCATGCGCGCCGAGATCCTCGACAAGTCGTGGTGCGAAGAACGCCAGGCGTTTGCCGAAAGCTTTGGCGGGCACGAGCTGGATGCCAGCGTGCTGCTGATGGCCGAGGTGGGCCTCATCGACCCCAAGGACCCGCGCTTTGTGAGCACCGTGGAGGCCATGGAAAAGAGCCTGTGCGACGGCCCCTACATGCGGCGCTACGAGGC
>DATLGV010000541.1:0-1981 GCA_035540275.1 Acidovorax sp.
CACGGCGGTGTCCGGACTGGGGGAATACCTGGCGGAGGATGACAGGCACGCGCTGGGGATTTGCCGGGAGCTCGTCTCGTCATTCCCGCGCAGGCGGGAATCCAGGGCGGCCCTGGGTCCCCGCCTGCGCGGGGACGACGAACTACTCGGGCTGATGCCCTCCAGCCTGCGCGAACCGGTCGACATGCGGGAAGTCATGGTCCGCCTGGTCGACGAAGCCGAACTCCTCGAATTCAAGCCGCTGTACGGGCCGCAGACCGTCTGCGCCCAGGGCCGGATCGCCGGCCATGCGGTGGGCTTCATCAGCAACAACGGGCCGATCGACGTGCCCGGCGCCAACAAGGCCACGCACTTCATCCAGTGGATGTGCCAGCTGGGCCACCCCATCGTCTACCTGCAGAACACCACCGGCTACATGGTGGGCAAGGACAGCGAGCAGGGCGGCATGATCAAGCACGGCAGCAAGATGATCCAGGCCGTGACCAACGCCACCGTGCCGCAGATCACCCTCCAGTGCGGCGCCAGCTTTGGTGCGGGCAACTACGGCATGTGCGGGCGGGGCTACGCGCCGCGCTTTCTGTTCAGCTGGCCGGGCGCCAAGACGGCGGTGATGGGCGGCGAACAGGCAGCGCGCACCATGCAGATCGTGACCGAGGCGGCGCTGGCGCGCAAAGGCATCACGCCCGACCCGGCCGAGTCGCAAGCCCAGTTCGACAAGATCGTCGCCATGTTCGAGGCCCAGGCCGATGCGCTCGTAACCAGCGGCCTGCTGCTGGACGACGGCGTGATCGACCCGCGTGACACGCGGGCAGTGTTGGCCTTTTGCCTGGATACCTGCGCCGAGGCCCAGGCTCGCACGCTGCGACCCCTGAGCTTTGGCGTGGCGCGGATGTAACCATGCCATGGATACACACATGAGCCGGAGCTACTTTCAAGACGTGGCTCAGGAGCTTGGGTTCATGCAGGTTGAATGGGTTGCAGGACTGCTGTCCATTGCACATCTTTTTGGACCGAGCAAAAAGCGGTGTGGCATCTACTTGCTTTATCTTGACAGCGAGCATTTTTATGTTGGTCAAGCTTTGGATGTGGTGAGGCGATTCGCGCAGCATCTCAGGTCCAAAGGGTGCATCGAAGGCTTTGCATTCTTACCGCTTCCGCAAAGCCGTCTGGATGCCCACGAGAGACAGCTAATTCGGCAGGCAGAGGCACAGACCATTCCCTTGGTCAATATCACGCATATGTCGGTCGTCACCGGTGAACGGGACCTGGATCTTCTGGTTCCTCTTGACGAGCAGGAAAGCTGGCTGGCGGGAAAGCCGCAGGCAAAACCAACAGGTGCTCGGGTCATCGTGGATGATGCTCAGTGCAGACGTTTTAACAGCCGTTTTCAACGCTTCAGTGCATCCAAGCACTATGCGCAAGTGCTGGAGTGGCTGGCGATCTATCTCCAAAACGCCATCATCGCTCCCTGGCGCACCGAGTATTCCTTCTGGTCTGTGAGCTGTCTGCCGTCTACCGGATCGCAGGCCATCTGGCACCGCAGCTACGCAGTAAATGCAGCTGTCATGGAGCTGTTTGTCGTAGGCCGCTGGTCCGATGGCGCGGACCCACCATGGGCTTTCATCAACGTGGCTTCTGATGTGCTTGAGGATGCTTTTGGCAGTCTCAGTGAGGTGGCTCGAAGTCATCCCGGATTGGATCTTTCAAACAACCGCATGTATCGCGATGCAGGTGCGCATCAGGTGACTTTGTTCATGGAGGATGCCTGCTGTCTTCCTCGCGTGCTGGCAGACACTGCAATACAGACTGCCGCCCGTACGCTCGCGCTGCGCGTCATGCGGAAGCGCGCCACGATTTACGCCAAGTACCACTGCCCGCAATTGGCACATGCAGCATTGGATGCAGCCCACAAATAAACCACGGAGACAAGCACCATGCAGTTCACGCACGAGCACCGCGAGATCCAGAAGACCCTCAAGCG
>DATLGV010000542.1:0-2486 GCA_035540275.1 Acidovorax sp.
GCCGTGGGGTGCTGGAGCCTGCGGTGGCGCTGCAGCCTCGCGACTGGGGGCTGCTGGCGGTGCTGGGCCTGGGACCGCTGGGGGCGTCGTTCTTCATGTGGGACAAGGCGCTCAAGCTGGGGGACGCCCGACACATCGGCATCCTGAGCTACATCACGCCGCTGGCCTCCACCGCGCTGCTGATCCTGGTGAGCGGCCGCGCCTTCACCTGGAGCATTGCACTGGCCACCGCCATGATCATCAGCGCAGCGGTGATGGGAATGCGGGCGCGCTGACGGGCGAAGGATCGACGCACTGGGGCAGCAGAAAATAGGCAAACAGGCCGGTAACTCCAGCGGAATATACACCGGCAGCTATCAATTTTGAAGCAATGACTGCTTTGCAGGGCGTCAGCCCTTGAGCAGTGCGGCGGGCTCGTCGCCGTCCAGCACCTGCTGCGCCCAGGGCGCGAGCTTGCGCGTGTCAGCGCGCAGCACCTCCTGCTTGACGGCCAGGATCTGCGCGGGGTGCATGGAGAAGCTGCGCAGGCCCAGGCCTAGCAGCAGTCGCGTCATGGTCACGTCGCCCGCCGTCTCACCGCACACACACACGCTCTTGCCCTGGCGCTCGCCCTCGGCGATCACGTCGCCCACCAGGCGCAGCACGGCGGGGTGCAGCGGGTCGTACAGGTGCGCCACGGCCTCGTCGGCACGGTCGATGGCCAGGGTGTACTGGATCAGGTCGTTGGTGCCGATGGACAGGAAGTCGAAATACTTGAGGAAGGTGCGCACCATGAGCGCAGCCGCAGGCACCTCGATCATGGCGCCCAGCTGGACCGGGCCATAGGGCTCGCCGCGCGCATCCAGCTCGCCCCGGGCCAGATCGACCTGGGCCAGGGTCTGCTGGATCTCGTGCGTATGCGCCAACATGGGGAACAGCAGGTTGACCTTGCCATGCGCCGCCGCACGCAGCACGGCGCGCAGCTGGGTGCGGAACATGGCAGGGTCGGCCAGGCTCCAGCGGATGGCGCGCAGACCCAGTGCGGGGTTGAGGTAATTGTCCTTGTGGGCCTTGTTGTCGAGCGGCTTGTCGGCGCCCACGTCAATGGTGCGGATGGTGACCGGCAGGCCCTGCATGCCGTCGATGGCCTCGCAGTAGGCGCGGTACTGCTCGTCTTCGCCAGGCAGGTTGCCGCTTTTGCCCATGAACAAGAATTCGCTGCGGAACAGCCCCACCCCCACCGCGCCTGCGCGCACGGCGGCGGCGGCGTCGCCGGGCTGCTCGATGTTGGCCAGCAACTCGATCTTGTGGCCGTCGATGGTGATGGCGGGTGTGTGCCGCAGGCGCGCCAGGCGCTCGCGCTCCAGCTCGACCTGGCGCTGGCGAAAGCCGTATTCGGCCAGGATGATGGGCGAAGGGTCCACGATGACCACGCCCGCATCGCCGTCGATGATGACCCAGTCGTCCTGCCGCACCAGCTGGCTGGCGGCGCGCGCGCCCACCACGGCGGGGATGTCCATGCTGCGCGCGACGATGGCGGTGTGCGACGTCTTGCCACCCACATCGGTCACAAAGCCAGCGAACACGCTTTGCTTGAACTGCAGCATGTCGGCGGGCGAGAGGTCGTGCGCCACCAGCACCAGGGGCACATCCACCGTGTCGTCCAGCAGCAGGTCTTGCTGGGTCTTGCGGCGCGGGCTGCTGGCCGGTGGCGCCACGGGGCTGGCCACGCCTTTCATGTAGCGCAGGATGCGCTCGACCACCTGCTCCAGGTCGGCCTTGCGCTCACGCAGGTAGTCATCCTCCATCTCATCGAACTGGCGTGCGATGACTTCGAGCTGCGTGGTGAGCGCCCACTCGGCGTTGTACAGGCGCTCGGTGATCCAGTGCTTGACGCCGCCGGTGAGGGCCTCGTCCTGCAGCAGCATCAGGTGCACGTCCAGCAGCGCGGTCAGCTCGTGCGGCGCATCAGCGGGCATGTCGGTCTGCAGGCGCTGCAGCTCCTCGACCACCGCATTGCGGCCCTGGCGCACGCGCTCGATCTCACCCTCGACCTGGGAGGGTTCGACAAAGTAGTGCGCCACATCCACCCGGCTGGACGCCACCAGCACGGCCCGGCCAATGGCAATGCCGCGTGCAACTGCGAGGCCGTGGACGGAGAAGGTCATGGCGGGGTGATCCGTTACAAACGTGCGAGAAGGGCCGCGTCAGCCCGCCGCCCGGCCGCCCGAAGGCGGGCTGGGCCCCCTTGGGGGGCAGGGAGCGACACGCAGTGCGCGACCGTGGGGGCGCTATTCATTACTCACCCTCGCCAAACTTGTCGGCAATGAGCGCCAGCAGGGCGTCCATGGCCTCTTGTTCGCGGTCGCCGCTGGTTTCCAGCTCCACCTCGGAGCCCAGCCCGGCGGCCAGCATCATCACGCCCATGATGCTCTTGGCGTTGATGCGGCGCTCGCCCTTGCTCATGAAAACGTCACACGGAAAGCTGCCGGCCAGCTTGGTGAGCT
>DATLGV010000543.1:0-10301 GCA_035540275.1 Acidovorax sp.
AGCTCAACGTGGGCGACCCCGTGGTGCACAGCCAGCATGGCATTGGCCGGTACCGGGGCCTCGTCAACATGGACGTGGGCAACAAGAACCCTGACGGCACGCCCGCCATGCAGGAGTTCTTGCACCTGGAATACGCGGACAAGGCCGTGCTGTATGTGCCGGTGAGCCAGTTGCAGCTCATCAGCCGCTACACCGGCGTCTCCGCCGACGAGGCACCGCTGCACAAGCTGGGCAGCGGCCAGTGGGAAAAAGCCAAGCGCAAGGCGGCCGAGCAGGTGCGCGACAGCGCGGCCGAGCTGCTCAACATCTACGCCCGCCGCGCCGCGCGCGAGGGCCATGCCTTCCGCTACAGCCCGCAGGACTACGAGACCTTTGCCAACGACTTCGGCTTTGAAGAAACCGCCGACCAGAACGCCGCCATCCACGCGGTGATCCAGGACATGATCAGCCCCCGCCCCATGGACCGCCTGGTCTGCGGCGACGTGGGTTTCGGCAAGACCGAGGTGGCGCTGCGCGCGGCCTTCGTGGCCGTCACGGGGGGCAAGCAGGTGGCCTTTCTAGCGCCCACCACGCTCTTGGCCGAGCAGCATTACCAGACCCTGGTGGACCGTTTCAGCAAGTGGCCGGTGAAGGTGGCCGAGGTGTCGCGCTTTCGCTCGGGCAAGGAGATCACCGCCGCCATCAAGGGCATCGGCGATGGCACGGTGGACATCGTGGTGGGCACGCACAAGCTGCTCTCCGAATCCACCAAGTTCCACAACCTGGGCCTCTTGATCATCGACGAGGAGCACCGCTTTGGCGTGCGCCACAAGGAGCAGATGAAGCAACTGCGCGCCGAGGTGGACGTGCTGACACTCACGGCCACGCCCATCCCGCGCACGCTGGGCATGGCGCTGGAAGGCCTGCGCGACCTCAGCGTGATCGCCACAGCGCCACAACGGCGCCTGGCGATCAAGACCTTTGTGCGCAACGAGGGTACGGGCGTGATCCGCGAGGCGGTGCTGCGCGAATTGAAGCGCGGCGGTCAGGTCTACTTCCTGCACAACGAGGTGGAGACCATCGAGAACCGTCGCCAAAAGCTGGAAGAAATACTGCCCGAGGCCCGCATCGCCGTGGCCCACGGCCAGATGCCCGAGCGCGAGCTCGAACGCGTGATGCGCGACTTCGTGGCCCAGCGCTTCAACATCCTGCTGTGCTCGACCATCATCGAGACCGGCATCGACGTGCCCACGGCCAACACCATCATCATGAGCCGCGCCGACAAGTTCGGCCTGGCCCAGCTGCACCAGTTGCGCGGGCGCGTGGGCCGCAGCCACCACCAGGCGTATGCCTACCTCATGGTGCCTGACGTGGACGGCCTGACCAAGCAGGCGCAGCAGCGGCTCGAAGCCATCCAGCAGATGGAGGAACTGGGCAGCGGCTTCTACCTGGCCATGCACGACCTGGAGATCCGCGGCGCGGGCGAAGTGCTGGGCGAGAACCAGAGCGGCAACATGCTCGAAGTCGGCTTCCAGCTGTACAACGAGATGCTGAGCGAGGCCGTCAAGTCGCTCAAGGCGGGCAAGGAGCCGGACCTGCTCTCGCCCCTGTCCGTCACCACCGACATCAACCTGCACGCCCCCGCCCTGCTGCCGGACGACTACTGCGGCGACGTGCACCTGCGCCTGTCGTTCTACAAGAAGCTGGCCACGGCCAAGAACCCCGACCAGATCGACGGCCTGCTCGAAGAGATCGTGGACCGCTTTGGCAAGCTGCCGCCGCAGGCCCAGACCCTCATCGACGTGCACCGCCTGCGCGTGCTGAGCCAGCCGTACGGCGTGGTGAAGGTGGACGCGGCGCCGGGGGTGATCAACATCACCTTCAAGCCCCAGCCGCCGATTGACCCGATGCGCATTATCGAGCTGATCCAGAAGAACAAGCACATCAAGCTGGCAGGCAACGAAAAGCTGCGCATTGAACGCGAACTGAAAGAGCCCAAGGACCGCGCGCAGATGGTGCGGGATATTCTGCGCAGCCTGGGTCAACCCGTGGTGGTTGCATAGCAACTACCAGACAAAGAGGCCTCAAACGCTGGCGGATCAATCGCTGAAAGCTATCAAAAAAGAAGCAAAACAATGTGGCTGGAGCCCCTTCTCGCTCTGGTGGCCCTGGTGGCTGCCCTGGCCACGCGGCCCTGGCGCTTGCTGGCCAGCCGTGAGCCGCTGGTGCATGAATCCCATGGCGCGGCGTCGCCGCTGTGGACGCCGTTGCTCGCCACGCTGGTGTTTCTGCCCTGGCTGTGGGCACTGCCCACGCTGCACGCCATGCCGCTGCAACTGCAATGGTCGGGCGCGTGCCTGGTGGAGCTGATGTTGGGCTGGCCGCTGGCCATCCCCGTGCTGCTGGCGGTGGGCGCCATTGCGGGCCTGCTTTCACCCGCCCTGGACTGGGCCGATGCACTGGGCGCCGCCATCTGGCTGGGTGTGGTGCCCGCCACGCTGGCCCTGGCGCTGGGCGCGCTGCTGCGGCGCTGGGTGGGCACCCAGCCTTTTGTGTACGTGCTGGGCCGGGCGTTTCTGGGGACCGTGGCCTGCGTGTTCTCAGCCGGCGTGCTCTCGCAATGGGCCGGGCACCTGTTACCCGGTGTGGGCAGCGAGCTGTCGCTGGTGGCCCGCTGGCTCATGGCCTGGGGCGACGGGTTTGTGACGGGCATGCTCGCCGCCATCTTCGTGGCCTTCAAGCCCGCTTGGCTGGCCACCTGGTCGGACCAGCTCTATCTGAAGCGCCCCCCGCCGTAGCGCTGCCAGCCGCTGATGCCGGGCAGCGTTGCAAATTGGCACGGCTTGCCAAAAACAATACGAAACGTATATGTTTCGCATACAATTCGCTGCATGGGTATTGTCAAAATTTCAGACCAAATGCACGAGAACCTGCGCGTTGCCAGCAACGCCCTGTCTCGCTCCATCAACGCACAGGCAGAGCACTGGATGCGCATCGGCATGCTGGCCGAGCTGCATCCCAACCTCGATCACAGCGACATCTGCCAGTTGCTGATCCGCGCCGAGCAGGCCGGGGGGTTCGATCTGGACACGGTGGCGGCCTCCGTGGCCGCCAAGCCGGGCCACAGCGGGCGGCGCGTTCAATGAAGTCGTCCCGCGTCACCCTGCGCTCCCCTGCCGAAATCGCCCAGGCGCGTGAGGCCGGCCACCTGGCCGCCCGCGTGCTGCACATGATCACGCCGCACGTGCAGCCCGGCGTCAGCACCGAGGCGCTGGACCGGCTCTGCCACGACTACATCGTGAACGAGCTGCAGGTCACGCCCGCCAACGTGGGCTACCTCGGTTATCCCAAAACGGTGTGCACCTCGGTCAACCACGTGATCTGCCACGGCATTCCGTCGCGCGGGCAGGTGCTCAAGGCGGGGGACATCATCAACATCGACGTGGCCATCATCAAGGATGGCTGGTTTGGCGACACCAGCCGCATGTACTTTGTGGGCGAGCCCAGCCCGCTGGCGCGCCGCCTGGTGGACACCACCTACGAGGCCATGTGCGCGGGCATTGCCCAGGTGCGCCCCGGCGCCACGCTGGGCGACGTGGGCCATGCCATACAGACCGTGGCCCACCGCGAGCGGTTCAGCGTGGTGCGCGAATACTGCGGCCACGGCATCGGGCAGATCTACCACGACGAGCCCCAGGTGCTGCACTACGGGCAGCGCGGTCAGGGCCTGCGGCTGGAGGAAGGCATGGTCTTCACCATCGAGCCCATGATCAACGCCGGCAAGCGCGATACGCAGGAGCTGGCCGACGGCTGGACGGTGGTCACCCGCGACCGCTCGCTCTCCGCCCAGTGGGAACACATGGTGGCCGTGACGGCCCAGGGGTTCGAGGTGCTCACGCCCTGGCCCGAAGGCACGGGCGGCTACGCGCCCATCGCCTGAGGGTCACGGCGGCGGCGGTACTCTTACTCTGTCGCGCGGCGGTGATTGCACAGGGTGGCGATACCATTACGGGTTCTGACACCCGTACCTGCTCCCGCATCGTTTCTGCCATGACCCACGCTACCGAATTCGCCCCTGGCCTCGTCATCCAGGGCATCGAGCCTCCGCTGTCCCTGTCTGCCTACCAGCTCATCGCTTTTGACATGGACTCCACCCTCATCAACATCGAGTGCGTGGACGAAATCGCCGATGCCGCCGGCCGCAAGGCCGAGGTGGCCGCCATCACCGAGGCCGCCATGCAGGGCGTGATCACCGACTACAAGGAGAGCCTGCGCCAGCGTGTGGCCCTGCTCAAGGGCGTGACGGTGCAGCACATGGAGCAGGTGTTCACTGAACGCCTGCGCTTCAACCCCGGCGCCAAGGAACTGATCACCGCCGCCAAGGCCGCGGGCCTGACCACGCTGCTGGTCTCGGGCGGCTTCACCTTCTTTGCCGACCGCGTGAAGGCGGGCCTGGGCATCGACTTTGCGCGCTCCAACAGGCTGGAAGTGCAAGATGGCCAGCTCACCGGCCGCATGGTGGACCAGGCCTGGGGCGACATCTGCGACGGCGCCGAAAAGCGCCGCACGCTGCTCGAAGTGGCCTCGCTCATGGGCATCTCGCCGCAGCAAGCGATTGCCGTAGGCGATGGCGCCAACGACCTGCCCATGATGGGCGCGGCCGGCCTGTCGGTGGCCTACCACGCCAAGCCCGCCGTGCGCGCCCAGGCCAAGGTGGCCATCAACCAGGGCGGGCTGGACCGGCTGCTGGAGGTGCTGCGCTGAGCAGCGTGGCGCCTCGGGTGCCCAGAGCCTGCTTACGATCTCCCAAGCATGTAAAACAACCGCATCAAGCCGTTTTTACTCAAACCCAGGGGCATCGGGCAATCCGGGCACCAAAGAGGCCCTGCGGCGGGCGCTGCCTGCGCGCGGGGCCGCCACCATGACCTGCAGCGCCGCCCCCTGCGGTGACGAAGGTGCCACCAGGTCTGCCAGCGTCACGCCATCCAGCACCGCCAGATAGGCCTGCATGGCCTGGCCCAGCACGCCCTTCAGGCGGCAGTGGCTGCTCAGGCGGCACTGGTTGGAGGCGGGGTCAAAACACTCCACCAGGTTGAAATCCGTCTCGGTGGCGCGCACCACCGCGCCGATGTGGATGGACGACGCAGGCCGCATCAGCCGCATGCCGCCGCCCCGCCCGCGCGTGGTCTCCAGCAGGCCCTGGGCCGACAAATGCTGCACGATCTTCATCAGGTGGCTGCGCGATATGCCATAGCCCTCGGCCACCTCCGTGATGGTGACGGGCTGCACCCGCCCCTCGGTGGCGGCGCAATACATCAGCACGCGCAGCGTGTAGTCGGTCCATTGGGTCAGTCGCATAGGTTTGCCAAAGATCAATCAAAAAGATGCATACATCCTGAATTTTATTGGATAAAATATTCACACGATATGAATCTTTAAAAGGACCACCATGAACGCCCGCATCGACACCCTGCACACCAACGCCACCCCGCTGCCCCTCAGTACCGACCAGCAGATCGGCCAGATCGCCGTGCAGTTGCCGGGCGCGACGGCGGTGTTCCGGCGCCTGAAGCTGGACTTTTGCTGCGGCGGCCAGGTGAGCCTGGCCAAGGCGGCCGCCGACAAGAGGCTGGACCCCGATGCCGTGCTGGCCGAGCTGGCAGCCCTGCAGCGCAGCGATGCCGTGCCCGAGGCCGCCTCGCCCGGCGCGCTCATCGACCACATCCTGGTGCGCTACCACGAGGTGCACCGCCAGCAACTGCCCGAGCTGGTCCGCATGGCCCGCCGCGTGGAGGCCGTGCACCGCGACAACCCCCATGTGCCCGTCGGCCTGGCCGACCACCTGGAAACGATGCACGAAGAGTTGCTCTCGCACATGCTCAAGGAGGAGCAGGTGCTGTTCCCCATGCTCAAGGCCGGCAGCAACCCGTTTGTGGGTCAGCCCATTGGCATGATGCGCGCAGAGCATGTGGACCACGGCGAGGCGCTAGACAAGCTGAACGCGTTGACCAACGACGCCACGCCCCCCCAAGGCGCCTGCAACACCTGGCGCGCGCTGTATGCTGGCATTGCCCAACTGGGCGACGACCTCATCAACCACATCCACCTCGAAAACAACGTGCTGTTCCCGTTGTTCGAAGCCAGTGCGGCACCGTCATCGCAAGGTTGCGGCCCCTCGGGTTGCGCCTGCAGCGGCGGCGCAGCGCAGGCATGACCCTGCCGACCGCTTCGCCCGACAGCAGCGGTGCCCACGCGCCCCCCAGTGTGGAAAGCATCACCCGGCTGGTGCATGGCTTTTATGGGGACGTGCGCCAGGACCCGCTGCTGGGGCCCGTGTTTGAAAAGGCCTTGCACGGCCAGTGGGACGCTCACCTGCAACGCCTGGTGGACTTCTGGAGCACGGTGGCCCTGGGTACCCGCAGCTTCAAGGGAGATGTGTTTGGCAAACACATGGCGCTGGAGGGCGTCACACCCGCCCACTTCGCGGCCTGGGTCGGGTTGTGGCAGCAGCACACCCACCGCCTGTTTGCACCCGATGTGGCACACGACCTGCAGGTGGCGGCCCATGGCATTGCACGCAACCTGTTCCGGGGCTACTTTGGCAACGACCCCGGTTTTGCGCAGCCCCGCCAGGAGCATGACGGGCACAGTGCAAGCCACCTCGGCGGCCAAGAGGCCCAGCCGGGTTGAGCACTGGCGCCACCGCCGCCAGTGAGTGCCGCCCCTGCGGGCTTATTTGCCCTTGTTGTTACCCGGGGTGAAGAACAGTGCCACGCCCACCGCAATCAACGCCACCGGCCACCACACGCGCAGCAGTTCGCGCAGGCTGATGCTGATCAGCCCCAAATTGGTCAGCAGAAAAAACACGCCCAGCACGACCAGAACGATCGCAGCGATATTGCCCTTCATGTGCATTCCCTCGGTGTGGTTGTAGGTCTGAAAACGTCCATTATGTGGTCGCCGGCAACCAAGGGAGCGCCCCAGCTTCAGCAGTGACGCAGGGCTCTCAGCGCCCGCGCAAGGGCCGCAGCAGGTCCGAAAGCCCGTTGTGATCAATCTCGTGCATCAGCGCCAGCAACTGGCCCAGCTCGCCCTGGGGGAACCCCTCGCGCGCAAACCAGTTGAGATAGTTGCCCGGCAGGTCTGCCAGCAGCGTGCCCTTGTATTTGCCGTAGGGCATTTCGGTGGTGACCAGGCGCTGCAGTTTCTCTGCGTTCATTGCCCCGCCCCGCTCAGCCGCCTGCGCGCTTGACCTTGTGGCCCAGCTTCTGCAGCGCAGCCATCACGCGTTCCACATGGTCGCCCTGCACTTCGATCACGCCGTCCTTCACCGTGCCGCCGCTGCCACAGGCGGTCTTGAGCTGCTTGCCCAGCTGCTCCAGCGCGGCCTCGTCCACCAGCACGCCCTTGACCAGGGTGACCGCCTTGCCCCCGCGCCCTTTGGTCTCGCGCGACACGCGCACAATGCCGTCACCCGTGGGCAGGGGCTTGTTCTGCTTGCAGAGGCACTGCGCCACCGGCTGGCGGCAGGCGGGGCACATGCGGCCCGACTCGGTGGAATACACCAGGCCGCCCAGGTCTGCCAAAGACTTCATGGCTTCTTCCCCTCCACCTCTTGCTGCAGCATGTGAAAGTCGAGCAAACGTGTGGCCAGCAGCGTCTCGGTCAGAAAACACACCAGCGCCAGCAAAAAGCACGCAACGCCCGCAAGAAACCCGCCCACTGCGAGCCGGCTGGACTGGAAGTCGGTGGTTTCGCCCAGGAACAGCAGGATGATGGTCGTGCCAATGAGGAACGCACAGAACGTCAACAGCGCAATGCAGCCGTTGGCCAGCCGCCCGCGCAAGCGCAAATCCCCCAGCTCTTTGTAGGCACGGGCCAGGAACTCGGGCTCGGTGTTGACGCGCGCGCGGTCTTCCACCACGCGCGCCCGGTCGATGATGCGGGCCAGTCGGCCGGCCACCGCGCCGATCATGCCGGACACCGCGGTGAGCAAAAACACGGGCGCCACCGCCAGCTGGATGCCGTGGGTGATGGCGGAGGTATCTAAGGGCAAAGCCATGGGGTTCGGGTCCGGGAAAACAGTCAACGAAGAACGAGGCGGCCCGATTATCGGTTGCCCAACGCAGAGAAAGGGCACTCGCATTCCCTGCAATCCGGCAGGTGCAACGCATGCATTGCAGGCCCCCAGGGAGGGCGCTTCGGGCAACTGCGGCGACAATGCGGGCCATCACTGCTTTGTCTGCGCTGCCTCGCGTGTCCCACTCAACGCCTACCCAGCGCCTTTCCATGCCTTTTGCTTCCCTCGGTCTGTCCCCCGCCCTCGTCCACTCCGCCACCCAGGCGGGCTTTGTGGCGCCCACGCCCATTCAGGCGGGCGCCATTCCGGCCATATTGCAAGGGGCGGACCTGCTGGGCGCGGCGCAGACAGGGTCGGGCAAGACGGCGGCCTTCGCCCTGCCCTTGCTGCAGCAGCTGCAGCTCAGCGCCACCGGCGGCCCGCGTCGGGTGCGCGCCCTGGTGCTGGTGCCCACGCGTGAACTGGCCGCACAGGTGGGCGAGGTGCTGCGCAGCCTGGCGCAGCACTTGCAGCAGCCGCTCAAGATCGCCATCGTGTTTGGCGGTGTGTCGATCAACCCGCAGATGCTGGGCTTGCGCGGTGGCGCCGACATGGTGGTGGCCACGCCGGGACGCCTGCTGGACCTGGTGGACCACAACGCATTGCGCCTGTCGGCCGTGGCGCACCTGGTGCTGGACGAAGCCGACCGGCTGCTGGACCTGGGCTTTGCCGAGGAACTGCAGCGCGTGCTGGCGCTCTTGCCTGCACGGCGGCAGAACCTGTTCTTCTCGGCCACCTTTCCCCCCGCTGTACAGGCGCTGGCGGATGGCCTGCTGAAGCAGCCGGTGCGCGTGGAGGTGCCCCATACGCCAGGCAACGAACCCTCCATCGAACAACGCGCGATTGCGGTGGACGCCAGCCGCCGCACCCAGCTGTTGCGCCATTTGGTGAAGGAGCACGACTGGTCGCGCGTGCTGGTGTTTGTGGCCACGCAGTATGCCGCCGAGCATGTGGCGGAAAAGCTCTACAAGGCGGGCATCTACGCCACGCCCTTCCACGGCGGGCTGAGCCAGGGCGCGCGCAACCAGGTGCTGCAGGAGTTCAAGGACGAGCGCTGGCAGGTGGTGGTCACCACCGACCTGGCAGCGCGCGGCATCGACATCGCACAGCTGCCTGCCGTGGTGAACTACGACCTGCCCCGCTCTGCCGTGGACTACGTGCACCGCATCGGCCGGACGGGCCGGGCGGGCGAAAGCGGCATGGCCGTGAGCTTTGTGACGGCCGATGCCGAGGCGCATTTCCGGCTGATCGAAAAGCGCCAGCACCTCACCCTTCCGCGCGAGCAGATTGCGGGCTTTGAGCCCACCGAAGCGCCCCCACCCGCGCCCGCCGCTGACCCCCAAGGCACCGGCGGCATCAAGGGCAAACGCCCCAGCAAGAAGGACAAGCTGCGCGCCGCCGCTGCAGCGCAGGCCGCTCAAGCCTCCACCGGCCACAAAAAAGGCCCCTGAAGGGGCCTGCAGTGTCGGAATGCAAGTGTGGCCTGGGTGGCAAGCACCCGGCGCCAGGGTTCACGCGCCGTCTTCTTCGTCCTCGCCCAAGTCGTCGGCCGCGCCCTGCGGTGCCTGCCCTGCGGGCCGGGGCGTGCGCTTGGAGGGCTTGGCCAGAATTTCCACATAGAACTGGGCGCCGCCCTCGGCCGCCACGCCGTTGATCAACCCGGTCAGGGCCGATAGATGCGCCACGGCGGCATCTTCCTTGGTGCGGCCAAACTGGCAGTCAAAGTCCCAGAAGTCAGCGCCCTCGGGCAGGTCCCGGCGCCGTTCGCGCTTGATGTACTTGCGGATTTCGTGCTTGACGGCATCCAGAACGCGGTCGCGGTTCCTGCCTTCAACGTGGAGTTGGAAAGTTTTTCTCATGGGTGATAGTACCGCCTGCGACAGGTGGGCTTTGATAGCGCCTCTTCCCGGTGCCACAATGGTGCATTACTTTTGGTTACCACCAAGCCCATGAACCACGACCTGCGCCTGCTGCACTTGCTGCCAGCGGCCGTGCTTGTCACGCAGGAGGGCGCCATCCGCTTTGCCAACGCCGCCAGCATGGAGCTGCTGGAGGCACCCAGCATCGACAGCCTGATCGGACGGCTGCCCGGCGAGTTTGTGCACCCTCTGGACCAGGTGCGCTCCACCAACCGCATCCAGCAAGTGGCGCGGCCCGAGCAGGCCGGGCGGCCCAACAAATCTTCCGAATTCCGCATCCGCAC
>DATLGV010000544.1:0-9651 GCA_035540275.1 Acidovorax sp.
GAACTCGCTACTGCAAGCGAGCAAGGCCAAGGCGCGGGGCTATGGAACCACCAATCACTTCGTAGCCATGGCGTTCCTGATCGCTGGCAAGCTCACTCACTTGCCGGGCTGTCCTTTGCAAAAAGCAAGGGCCTGACCATCATGCTAGTACGGGATGTTGCGTTCCACCCGAAACGGAAGAGAGCCTTCAAATATGCCGTTCGCGCTTATTCAAAAAGCGTCAAAAGCTATCAATTCAATAGCAATTTAGACCCACAACTCCACGCCATCTTCCCGCCCGGGATTCCCTCCGCAGCCCACACCCCGTATCATCCCGGCCCCACGCCATTGCTTTTCGCCCGATCGACACGGGCCCGCAAGACCATGATCCGACTCTCTGAAATCCGGCTGCCGTTCACCGCCGCCGAAGCCCCCGAGGCGCCCCTGCGCGCCGCTGCCGCCCAGATCCTGGGTCTGGCCGACGCCGACATCGCCCACCTGCATGTCTTCAAGCGCAGCTTCGATGCGCGCAAGGCCGACCTGCTGGCGGTCTACATCGTGGACATCACGCTGGCGCAACCTGACCGCGAGGCCGCGCTGCTGGCGCAGTTTGCAGGCAACCCGCACATCCAGCCCACGCCCGACATGGCCTGGCACCCCGTGGGCCAGGCGCCTGCCGACCTGCCCCTGCGCCCCGTGGTGGTGGGCTTTGGCCCCTGCGGGATTTTTGCGGCGCTGGTGCTGGCGCAAATGGGCTTCAAGCCCATCGTGCTGGAGCGCGGCAAGACCGTGCGCGAGCGCACCAAAGACACCTGGGGCCTGTGGCGCAAGCGCGAGCTGCATGCCGAGAGCAATGTACAGTTTGGTGAGGGTGGCGCAGGCACCTTCAGCGACGGCAAGCTCTACAGCCAGATCAAGGACCCGCGCCACCTGGGCCGCAAGGTGATGAACGAGTTCGTCAAAGCCGGTGCGCCCGAAGAAATCCTGTACGTGGCCCACCCGCACATCGGCACCTTCAAGCTGGTGAAGGTGGTGGAGAACCTGCGCGAGCAGATCATTGCGCTGGGCGGCGAGATCCGCTTCGAGCAGCGCGTGACGGACGTGATCATCGAAGGCCAGGGCGACCAGCGCCACCTGCGCGGCCTGAAGGTGCTGAACCAGGCCACGGGCGAGACCACCGAGCTGCGCGCCGACCACGTCGTGATGGCGCTGGGCCACAGCTCGCGCGACACCTTTGCCATGCTGTACCAGCGCGGCGTGGCCATGGAGGCCAAGCCGTTTTCCATCGGCTTTCGCATTGAGCACCCACAGGGCGTGATCGACCGCGCCCGCTGGGGCCGCCACGCGGGCCACCCGCTCTTGGGCGCGGCCGACTACAAGCTGGTGCACCACGCAGCCAATGGCCGCGCGGTCTACAGCTTTTGCATGTGCCCCGGCGGCACCGTAGTGGCTGCCACCAGCGAGCCGAACCGCGTGGTGACCAACGGCATGAGCCAGTATTCGCGCAACGAGCGCAATGCCAACGCGGGCATGGTGGTGGGGATCGACCCGCGCGACTACCCGCAGGACGCGCAGGCCTTTGAAACCCACCTGGGCCAGACCTACGGCGTGGAAGCCCTGCCCGCCGGGCAGTACCACCCCCTGTCGGGCAGCGTGCTGCAGCGCCAGTTCGAATCCAACGCCTTTGTGCTGGGCGGGCGCGACTACAGCGCGCCGGGCCAGCTGGTGGGCGATTTCATCGCGGGCAAGCCGTCCAGGCAGCTGGGCAGCGTGGAGCCCTCGTACAAGCCCGGCGTGGCCCTGGGCGATTTGCACGCCGCCCTGCCCGGCTATGCCATCGAGGCCCTGCGCGAGGCGCTGCCCGTGTTCGGCCGCAAGATCAAGGGCTTTGACATGCACGACGCGGTGCTGACGGGCGTGGAGACACGCACCTCGTCACCGCTCAAGATCGGGCGCGGCGACAACCTGCAAAGCCTGAACACGCCCGGCCTGTACCCGGCCGGCGAAGGCGCGAGTTATGCGGGCGGCATTCTGTCGGCCGGCGTGGATGGCATCAAGGTCGGCGAGGCCGTCGCCCGCAGCCTGCTGGGCGCAGCGGGCTGACCTGCCTCCGGGCGGTGCAGGCCCGTGGCACCGCTTACTTGCGCTGCAAAAAGTCCACGGCGAGCGCAGCTAGGCTGCGCGCGCCGGTGGGCAGCTGGTCTTCGTCAATGTCGAACAGCGCGGAGTGGTTGGGCGGGGCCTTGGCAAACTCCTTGCCCTTGGGCGGCGCGCCCAGGAAGTAGAAGAAGCCCGGCACGACCTTCTGGAACTCCGAGAAGTCCTCCGACCCGGCGACCTTCGGGATCACCATGGTCTTGCCACCCATGGCCAGGTTCAGCGCGGGCAGCGAGGCCTGTGTGAGCGGCGCGGGGTTGGTGGTCACGGGGTAGGCCACGGGGCCAAAACGCACGCTGGCCTTGGCGCCGCTGGCGGCGGCGATCGACTCGGCCGTGGTGGTGATGCGCTTGAGCGCGTCCTGGCGCATGTCTTCGTCAAAGGTGCGCAGCGTGCCCATCATCTCCACCTTGTCGGGGATGATGTTGTAGCGCGTGCCGCCCTGGATCTGGCCGATGGTGACCACGGCCGGTTCCTGGCTGATGTTGAGCTGGCGGCTCACCACGGTCTGCAGGCCCATCACGACCTGGCTGGCGGCCACGATGGGGTCGATGGTGGCCCAGGGCGATGAGCCATGGCCGCCGCGCCCTTCCACATGGATGGTGATGTTGTCCGACCCGGCCATCAGCGGGCCGCTGCGGTAGCCCACCACGCCACCCGGCAGGTTGGAGGTGATGTGCAGCCCATAGATGGCCTGCACGTCCTTGAGCGCACCGGCCTCGATCATGGCCTTGGCGCCGAAGCTGGGCACCTTGCCGTTGGCGTCGGGCTCGACCGGCGCCCCCTCTTCGGCGGGCTGGAAGATGAACTTCACGGTGCCGGGCAGCTGGGCCTTCATGCCCGCCAGCACCTCGGCCGCGCCCATCAGCATGGCGGTGTGGGCGTCGTGGCCGCAGGCGTGCATCACGGGCACTTCCTTGCCCAGGTAGTTGGCCTTGGCCTTGCTGGCAAAGGGCAGGCCGGTGTTCTCCAGCACCGGCAGCGCGTCCATGTCGGCCCGCAGGGCCACCACCTTGCCGGGCAGGCCACCCTTGAGCGTGCCCACCACGCCGGTGCCGCCCACGCCGGTCTGCACTTCCATGCCGAGCTTCTTCAGGTGCTCTGCCACGAGCTTGGCGGTGCGCACCTCCTGGCCCGAGAGTTCGGGGTGGGAATGGATGTCGCGGCGCCAGTTGACCATCTTGGGCGCCACGGCCGTCACGGCCGCGTCGATGGCCTGCAGGCCGGCGGCATCCAGGGCCTGGGCCTGGGCAGACGATGCGAACGTCAGCCCGCTGAGAAGCAGGCCGGTGGCCAGCGAGATGGCAGAGAGGGGTTTGTGCATGAGGCAGATCCGTGCAGGAAGTGAAAACAAAAAGGAACGCAGCAAAAAAACGCAGGTTCATGCTAAGAGCCCACCCCGCGCTGCAGACAAGCGAGAATGGCCATCCACAGAGCCAATATCGCCATGCCCCGTTCTTCTGTCCCGTCTGCGTCGGCACCGGTTTTTCGCATCGACATCCCGCTGCTGCCCGAATCGGCGGTGGGCAACGCGCTGCAGTTCATCGACCACTTGCGCAGCGCCAACCTGCTGGCCGGCTTGCGGGGCGGCGCGGGCTCGCCCCGTCTGGCCTGGCGGCTGCTGGATGCCCAGGGCCAGCCCCTGCCGCACCAGCCGGGCCCGCTGGCGGCCTACACGCAGCCCACGGCGGCCCTGGCCGACGGCCCCGCGTTGGCCTGGTTCATCCCCTCGTTCCACGCGGCCGACATCCCGGCCATCCGCGATGTGGCGGCGCGCCACCGCGCCCTCTCGCGCCGGATCGGCATTGCGCTGGATGCCGGGCACAAGCTGCTCACCGTGGGCAATGGTGCCTGGCTGGCAGCGCAGAGCGGGCGCCTGCAGGGCCGACGCGGCTGCCTGCCGTGGTTCTACCTGGCCGGGTTTGAGCGCGACTTTCCCGACATCGACCTCGATGCCGGCCACGACCTGAGCGATGACGGCCCCTGGCTCAGCTGCGCGCTGCCCCACAGCCTGGGCGAGATGGCGATTGCCCTGGTGCGCCATGCGCTGGGCGATGCGCTGGCCCAGACCTGCGCCAGCGTGCTGCGGCCCGACCACGACCGCGGCCGGGCCGCGCTGCAGGCCAATGCGCAGCAACACATCCCCGCCACACGCGACAGCACCCTGGCCCGCGCCATGGCCTGGATGGAAAACCATCTGGACGAGCCCTACTCGCTGGCCCGGCTGGCCGAGGCTGCGGCCGTGAGCCCGCGCACCTTGCTGCGGCACTTTCAGCAGGAGCTGTCGCAGTCGCCGCTGGACCATCTGCACAGCCTGCGCTGCGCACGGGCCAAGGTGCTGCTGGAGGTGACGCTGGAGAGCGTGCCCAGCATTGCCGCGGCCTGTGGCTATGCGGACCCGGCGGCGTTCCGCCGCATCTTTGTGCGCTACACCGGCATGCCCCCCGCCGAGTACCGCAAGCGCCATGCCTTGCGCGCGCCACGGCGGCGCTGGCGCGTGGAGGTGAAGTAGCGCTCCAGTCGCACCAGTAGCAGTGCGTGTCTGCGCTCGGCTCAGCGCAGCACGTTGCCCGCGGGCAGGCGGAACGCCTCCACCAGTTCGGCCAGTTGCTGCGCCTGGGCGCGCAGGCCCTGGGCGGCGGCGGACGACTCTTCCACCAGCGCCGCGTTCTGCTGCGTCATCTGGTCGAGCTGCGAGACCGCCTCGCCCACCTGGCTCAGGCCCGTGGTCTGCTCGCGAGCAGCGGTGCTGATCTCGCCAATGATGGTGGCCACCTGCTGCACGGACTGGACGATCTCGCCCATGGTGCCGCCAGCGGCGTGGACCAGCTGCGTGCCCTCGTCCACCTGCCGCACGCTGTCGCTGATCAATCCCCCGATCTCCTTGGCCGCCGTGGCGGAGCGCTGCGCCAGGCTGCGCACTTCGCTGGCCACCACCGCAAAGCCCCGTCCCTGCTCACCGGCACGGGCGGCTTCCACAGCCGCGTTCAGCGCGAGGATGTTGGTCTGGAAGGCGATGCCATCGATCACGCTGGTGATGTCGGCAATGCGGCGCGACGACAGCGCGATGCCGTCCATGGTGCCCACCACGCGGTCCACGGCCTCGCGCCCGCGCTGGGCCACGCTGCTGGCACCGGCGGCCAGGGTGCTGGCCTGCGCAGCGGCATCGGCGCTGTGGCGTACGGTGGCCAGCAACTGCTCCATGCTGGAGGCGATCTCTTCGAGGTTGGAGGCCGTCTGCTCGGTGCGGGCCGACAGGTCGCTGTTGCCCGCCGCGATCTCGCTGCTGGCACCGGCGACCGACGCGCTGGCCTGGCGCATGCCCACCACCAGCTCGGCCAGCCGGGCCTGCATGCCGGAGAGGCGCGCCAGCAGGGCCTGCAGTTCGTCGCGGTTGCCCGGCCGCGGCGCAGGCACGGAGGAGGTGAGATCGCCCTCGGCAATCCGGTCGGTCACCTCGGACGCATGCGCCAGGGGCTGCAGGATGGAGCGCGACAGCCGCCAGGCGCAGGCCAGGCTCAGCAGCAAACCCACCACCGATCCGGCCGCCAGCAGCGTGATGCCCTGGCTTTCGCTGCGGGCCGCAGCGGCTCGGGCCTCGGCCACCCGCTGGCGCTGGTAGTCGGCCAGCTTGTCCACGGCAGCGGCGTAGGCGTCGGCGGCCGGGCGCAGCTGCTTGCCAATGGCGTCGGGCGGCAAGGCCTCGCCCGCCTTGCGGCGCTTCACCAGATCGTCCCGCACCGTGCGAAAGCCGTTGCCCGCCTTGTCGATGGCGTCGAACAAAGCCTGGGAGGCCGGGTCTGCCGCCAGCTCGTCCAGGCGCTTGCGCACTTCGGAAGAGCGGGCCGACGTGATCTTGCGGTCGGCATCGATGCGCGCCGCGTAGCCGGGGTTGTTGTCGATCTCCAGCAAGGTCTCGGCGCGGGCGGAACTGAGCACCACGATGGCGTGCAGCTCGCGCGCCAGCAGCGCGCGCTCGGACGATGCGCCGCCCAGGTCGTCGGCAATGTCCTGCAGCCCGGCCAGCCGCCAGATGCCCACGGCGGCCGACAGGGACATGACGAGGCAGACCACGCCAAAGGCCAGGGCCAGGCGGACAGCAACACGTGCGTGGGAGATGGACATGGGAGGCCCTCGTGAGGATGAAAGGGGCAACGCAGCGGGGCCTGCCTCGGCAGCCGCCTGCGTGGTCTGGGCAAAAGGTTACAAGTCCTTGCGCAGCCCCACAAGATGCCCCTCCATCGCAGGAGCGGCAAAGCAACAGCACGGGCGCAAAAACAAAAGACCGCCACAGTGCCAGACTGTGGCGGCCCTGGAGGCCGAAAAGGCGTTGCGCCCGGCGCTGTTTGTTTATTGCTGCTGCTGCGCGTTCTGCAGCGCTGCAATGCGCTCTTCGATGGGCGGGTGGGTGCTGAACAGCTTGCCAATGCCACCGGCAATGCCCATGGCCGCCATGCTCTTGGGCAGCTCGGCCGGATGCATGCCGCCCAGGCGGGCCAGGGCGTTGATCATGGGCTGGCGGCGGCCCATCAGCTGGGCGGCGCCTGCGTCGGCGCGGAACTCGCGCTGGCGGCTGAACCAGGCCACGATCATGGCAGCCACGAAGCCCAGCACGATGTCGAGCACGATGGTGGTCACGTAGTAGCCGATGCCGGGGCCCGAGCTGTTCTCGTCGTTCTTGCGCAGGAAGCTGTCCACCGCATAGCCGATGACGCGCGACAGGAACACCACGAAGGTGTTCATCACGCCCTGGATCAGCGTCATGGTGACCATGTCGCCGTTGGCGATGTGGGCCACCTCATGGCCGATCACGGCCTCGACCTCGTCGCGCGTCATGCCCTGCAGCAGGCCGGTGGACACGGCCACCAGCGCCGAGTTCTTGAACGCACCCGTGGCAAAGGCATTCGGGTCGCCTTCGAAGATGCCGACTTCGGGCATGCCGATCTGGGCCTGGTCGGCAAACTTGCGCACCGTCTCGACGATCCAGCGCTCATCGGGCGAGCCAGAGCCGTCGATCACGCGCACGCCCGAGGTCCACTTGGCCATGGGCTTGCTGATGAGCAGCGAGATGATGGCGCCGCCAAAGCCCATGACCAGTGCGAAGCCCAGCAACGCACCCAGGTTCAGGCCGTTGGCCGTGAGGTAGCGGTTGACGCCCAGCAGGCTGGCCACCACCCCCAGCACGACAACGACGGCCAGGTTGGTCATCACAAACAAAAGGATCCGCTTCATGGAATGGTTTCTCCGTGGGGTAAACAACAACGAGTGTTTGCTCGCTCAGATGGGGGCAGGAGGCGCCGCTTCAAGCGCCGATCTCCAGGCTGCAAGGCCGTGGCAACCCCCATGGCCGCGATGGCATCGCGCTATGGTAGGTGCAAACCCCGGCCAGGGCCTTATCACACAAGCCTTGGCGGGAATTACGGCACAGGCGCTGCCCGCAGCGGCCGGAACACCTGCGCATCGTCATAAAAGCCCGGCGCTGCGTTCGCCGGCCACCAGCCGGGCACGCCCAGCACCGGCAGCGGTGTGAAGGGCTTGGCGGACCATGCCGCTGCGTCCACCTGATCGGCCAGCCACGCATCCCAACTCGCTATGGAATCCATAGCTTCCGGCGCATGAAACACATGCGCCACCATGGGTTTTCGCGGGAAAACCAGCTTTTCGAGCAGTGCATGCCCGAACAGCACCAGCCGGGCCTCGGCCCACAGCGGGCGCAGGTCAACGAACAGGCGCTGCCAGTCCCGGGCCCGGAGCGCGTCCCACAGGGCATCGGGCGCCTGCAGCAGCGCGCCGTTTTCATCGAACACCGTGACGGCATCGCGCAGCGGCCCGCGCACGGCCTGCACGCCATCGGCCGCGATGGCCTGGGCCTGCAGCTGGTTCAGGCGCCGCTTGGTGCGCGGAAACTGCAGCCAGACCAGGCCGTTGAAGAAGTCGTGCAGGTTGTCGCGCGTGGGCACCCGGCGGGTGTCCCAGATGCGCTGCTCGTAGGCGGTGCCTTGGGGCAGGTCGGACTGAGGCACAAAAACCACCGGTGCACCAGGTGGCGCTGCCGTCTGCAATGCACTGTGTACCGACAGATCACTCTGCAGCCGCCGGGCCAGGGGTTGGCCCAGGCCGCGCCACGGCGCCAGCCAGGGGGCACTCCAGTCGATGGCGTCGAAAGGCTGCCTTACACCAGCCGCCACGGCAGGGCTTCACCAGCGCGCAGGGGCTTGAGTTCGGCCTCGCCAAACGCAAAGCTGTCGGGCGGTGTCCACGACTCGCGGCGCAGGGTGATGGTGCCGGTGTTGCGCGGCAGGCTGTAGAAGTCCGGGCCGTGGAAGCTGGCAAAGCCTTCGAGCTGGTCCAGTGCGCCCGCGTTGTCGAAGGCCTCGGCATACATCTCGATGGCCGCATGGGCGGTGTAGCAGCCAGCGCAGCCGGTGGCGTGTTCCTTGAGGTGCGCGGGGTGCGGTGCGCTGTCGGTGCCCAGAAAGAACTTGCTGCTGCCGCTGGTGGCGGCCTGCACCAGGGCCACGCGGTGCGTTTCGCGCTTGAGCACCGGCAGGCAGTAGTAGTGCGGGCGCACGCCGCCGATGAAGATGGCGTTGCGGTTGTACAGCAGGTGGTGCGCGGTGATGGTGGCGGCCGTGAAGCGGTCGGCACTGGACACGTAATCGGCAGCGTCCTTGGTGGTGATGTGCTCGAAGACGATCTTGAGTTCGGGGAAATCGCGGCGCAGTGGGATGAGCTGCTGCTCGATGAACACGGCCTCGCGGTCGAACAGGTCGATGTCGCTGCTGGTCACCTCGCCGTGCACCAGCAGCAGCATGCCGGCGTTCTGCATGGCTTCGAGCGTTTTATAGGTCTTGCGGATGTCGGTCACGCCCGCATCGCTGTTGGTGGTGGCGCCTGCGGGGTAAAGCTTGCAGGCCACCACGCCAGCGGCCTTGGCACGGACGATTTCTTCCGGCGGCAGGTTGTCCGTCAGGTACAGCGTCATCAGCGGCTCGAAGCTCATGCCAGCGGGCACTGCGGCCAGGATGCGCTGCTTGTACGCCAGGGCCTGCTCGGCCGTGGTGACCGGTGGACGCAGGTTGGGCATGATGATCGCGCGGCCGAACTGGGCGGCGGTGTGCGGCACGACGGTGTGCAGGGGCTCGCCGTCGCGCACATGCAGGTGCCAGTCGTCGGGGCGGGTGATGGTGAGGGTTTGGGGGGCAGCAGTCATGGGCGCCATTGTCCCATTGCGGGCAAGGCGCTCCCAAACGCTCTCATTTTCATAGCTTGTGAGGCATATGGCCGTGGCGCTACCGCACAAAATGACTCCAAGCAGGTGCGCTACGTGCAAGTCGACCGGGTTATTCGGCCGTGATGCCTGCGCGTTGGACGACCGCGCCGAACTTCACCATCCGTTCGGCCATCATCTTTTCAAACGCAGCGGGCGGCATCTCTTCCGGCACGATCACGCCGCGCTCCTTGAGGTTGGCCACCATGGCGGGCGATGTGGCCACCTGGCGCACGGCCTTGTAC
>DATLGV010000545.1:0-4053 GCA_035540275.1 Acidovorax sp.
TTTCGCCCTTTTTGCACCACCGCAACCATCTGCACCCTGCCCTGCACCGTGTGCAGGATGCCGTGGGCCAACAGCCCCAGGCCGACTGGAGCGTGCCCCAGATGGCCGAGGTGGCCCACACCTCGCCACGCCATCTGACACGGCTGTTTCTGGAGCATGCGGGCATCGCCCCGCTGCAGTACCTGCGCCGCATCCGCCTGGCCACGGCCGAGGCCGCGCTGCGGTCCGGCCAGAACGTGACGCAGGCGGCGCTGATGGCGGGCTTCAGCTCCGACACCCAACTGCGCCGGGCCTGGCACCAGTTCGGAAGGGGCGGCACCCCATCGCAGGGCAGCACGCGCAACCATTGAGGGGCGCGGTAAAAGCCATAACGCGCCGCGCCAACCCTACCGCACCGACGGATAATCGGGCCTTTGCCGCACCACCCTCCCGGGTCGCCCCATGCAAGAACCACCCCGCCCCGCTGATGAGCCGGACCGCCTGCAGGCACTGCGCCAGTTGCTGATTCTGGACACGCCGCCCGAAGAACGGTTTGACCGCCTGACCGCGTTTGCCGCGCAGGAGTTTGACGTGCCCACGGCACTGCTCTCGCTAATCGACGACGACCGCCAGTGGTTCAAGTCGCGGGTGGGCATGGACCATTGCGAGACCGCTCGCGGCATCTCGTTCTGCGGCCACGCCATCCTGCAGGACAACATCATGGTGGTGCCCGACGCGAACCTGGATGAACGCTTCGTCGACAACCCGCTGGTGACCGGGGAACCCTTCATCCAGTTCTACGCGGGGGCACCGCTCAAGCTGCCCAACGGACACAACGTGGGCACCCTGTGCCTGATCGACAGCAAGCCGCGCACGCTGGACGCCATCGACCTGGCCATCCTGGGGTCGCTGCGCGACCTGGCAGTGGAAGAACTGGTGCGCCGCGCCAGCGAGGAGCCCGCAGCATGAGCTCAGTGTCCGTACACCCCCCCATTCTTCTGCTGGAGCCCAGTTCGCTCACAGCCAGCATCATCGTGTCCACCGCACGTCAACTGAACCTGCCCACGGTGCGCCAGGTCAGCAGCGTGCGCACCGCGCAGCAGCATCTGCTGGAGCAAGGTTTCTCCGGCGTCATCGTCTCGCTGGACGAGGCCAACGAGGTGGTGACCCTGCTGGAGCAGGTGCGCGACGCAAGGTTCGCGGTGGATGCCCAGGTGCCCGTGGCCGTCACAACCGCCCAGGTTGATGCCTCCACCGCCGTGAAGATGAAGGCGCTGCAGGTGCGGCGCGTGCTGCTCAAGCCCTTCAAGGTGCGGGAGGTGATCGCCACCATTGCCCTGCTGAAGGACACCTGACTGCCCTATCGCACAGGGTCAGTAAATCTCCGGCACGTACATGCTGGCGGGCACGGGCTGGCGCAGGTACTCGGGGTTGCGCACGCGGTCGGGCAGCACCACGGGCGGGTGCGGCATGTCCCGGTAGGGCAGCTGCGACAGCAGGTGCGCAATGCAGTTCAGCCGCGCCTTTTTCTTGTCCACCGCCTGCACCACCCACCAGGGCGCCTCGGGGATGTGGGTGCGCTCCAGCATCGTCTCCTTGGCCTTGGTGTAGGCCTCCCAGCGCACGCGGCTTTCCAGGTCCATGGGGCTGAGCTTCCATTGCTTGAGCGGGTCGTGGATGCGGCCCAGAAAGCGCAGGTGCTGTTCGTCGTCGGTGATGGAGAACCAGTACTTGATGAGCGTGATGCCTGAACGCACCAGCATCTTTTCAAACTCGGGAACGGTACGGAAGAACTCTTCGTATTCGTCGTCGGTGCAAAAACCCATCACCCGCTCGACGCCCGCGCGGTTGTACCAGCTGCGGTCGAACAGCAC
Organism: Acidovorax sp.; assembly: GCA_035540275.1. Taxonomy (GTDB): domain Bacteria; phylum Pseudomonadota; class Gammaproteobacteria; order Burkholderiales; family Burkholderiaceae_C; genus Acidovorax. The sequence continues at coordinate 1,854 of DATLGV010000545.1, forward strand.
CATCTCGCCTGCCGCAGGCAGGTGCGCCACATAGCGCTGAAAGTACCACTGCGTGCGCTCTCGGTCGTTGGGCGCGGGCAGGGCGGCCACGCGGGCCACGCGCGGGTTCAGGCGCTGGGTGATGCGCTTGATGACACCGCCCTTGCCCGCCGCGTCACGCCCCTCGAACAGGATCACCACCTTCTGGCGGCTGTGCTGCACCCAGTCCTGCAGCTTGACCAGTTCGCCCTGCAGGCGAAACAGGTCCTTGAAATACTGCTGGCGCGCCAGCTTGTCCCCCGGGCCGGGGGCGCCGATGCCATCGACCTCGCGGTCTTCCATTTCCAGTTCCAACTCTTCGTCGTAGCTGTCGATGAGGTCCTTGGCGATGCGTTGCATCAGTTCCTGCGTGTCAAGGGCGTTGTTGTAGAACATGGGCCAGCATCCGGCGGTAGGGCAAAACAGATGCGCGATGGTGGTCCGTTGCAATGACAGTGCCGTGACACCGGCATGGTCTGTCACGGCGCCGTCATGCCGAGAGGCCAGCATGCAAGGCCGTGCCGCCCGCAGACCACGCCTCCCTTTCACCCGCACCCCTCTCCACGGGCGCCCCCCAGAACTACGGCGGAGACGCCGCCGGGCTGATCTGCGGCTACCTGCTCGGCTCCGACAGCCCGCCACGCGAGGTGGATTCGGCCCAGGCCGCGCAGTGGCTGGTCAGCCTGCAGGCCGGCGCCGCGCCATCAGGGCAGTTTCTGTGGCTGCACTTCAATCTGAGCCACGCGCAGGCCGTGCGCTGGATGCAGCGGCATGCCCATCTGCCCGAAGCCTTTTTTGATGCGCTCAAGGAGCGCTCTGTCTCCACCCGCATTGAGCGCGACGATGACACGCTGATCGCCGTGCTCAACGACGCGCACTTCGACTTTGCGTTCGAACCCTCGGACATTGCCACCCTGTGGACCAGCGTGGCACCGCACCTGATGGTGACTGGCCGCACACGCCCGCTGCGGTCGGTGGACGCGCTGCGCACCGCAGTGCGCAGCGGCAATGCCCCCTGCTCCAGCGTGGCGCTGCTGGCCGAATTGATGCGCACCCAGGCCGCGGGCCTCGTGGACATCGTGCGGGGCGTGACACAACGCATTGACGATGTGGAAGACGCGCTGCTGGCCGGCCGCCTGGACCACAAACGCGCCCGGCTGGGTGTGCTGCGGCGCCTGCTGGTACGGCTGCAGCGGCTGCTGGCGCCCGAGCCGGCGGCGCTGTTCCGCCTGCTGCAGCATCCACCGGTCTGGATGGGCGCCGACGATGCGCAGGAGCTGCGCGATTCGACCGAAGAGTTCTCCGTGGTGCTGCGCGACATGCAGGGCCTGCAGGAGCGCATCAAGCTGCTGCAGGAAGAAATTGCCGCCAGCGTGCAGGAGGCCAACAGCCGCAGCCTGTTTGTGCTGACGGTGGTGACCGTGCTGGCCCTGCCCATCAACATCCTGGCCGGCCTGTTTGGCATGAATGTGGGCGGCGTGCCGCTGGCAGACAACGGCCACGGTTTCTGGATCATCGTGGCCGTGGTGGCTGCCTTCACGGCAGTGGCGGGCTGGCTGGCCCTGCGGGGCACACGCGATCAGTAGACGGGACTGTTCGGCAGTCGGCGGGTTTGATCGCCCGATAAGCAGGAGAGGCCCGGTGGCAAGCCCCACTACAATGCCGCCCCCTGCCCAGCTCCCCGGACCGCCTGCCACCATGAACATCGTCGTCAACGAAGAACTCAAAGCCTACATCGAACCCCTGACCCCCGACGAACACGATGCGCTGGAACGCAGCATCCTCACCGAAGGCTGTCGCGACGCACTGGTGCTGTGGGGCGATGTGCTGGTGGACGGGCACAACCGCTACGGCATCTGTCAAAAACATGGCCTGCCGTTCCAGACCGTGCAGAACCCGCGCTTTCAGTCGATGGAAGACGTGCACCTGTGGATGATCGACCAGCACCTGGGCCGCCGCAGCGTGTCGGACTTCCAGCGCGGTGTGCTGGCGCTGCGCAAGCGCGAGATCATGGCCGAGCGCAAGGCGCGCGCAGCCACCGCCACAGAGACCGCCGAAGCCACCCCTGCGGCTGATGTGCCCGAGGCCGCAGCCGCCCTGCCCGCCCCCGAGCCGCTGAACAGCCGCGAAGCCATTGCCAAGGCCGCGCGGCTGAGCAGCAGCCAGGTGGTGATGATCGAAA
>DATLGV010000546.1:0-1622 GCA_035540275.1 Acidovorax sp.
GCCCGGCGCCAACCCCAGCCCCGCCTCCCGCACCAGCCGCTTGGCCAATGTCAGGCAGTCGTCATGCCCGTCGATGTGGAAAAACGCATACATCCCCCCACGCGGCGTGGCCACAGACACCCCCGGCACATCCGCCAGCAACGGCACCAGCCTATCCCGGCAGTTGCGAAGATGGTTCACCAGCGCCGGCGTCACCTCCTCCGTACGCTGCAGTGCCACCGTAGCTCCGCGCTGCACAAACACCGGCGCGCACGAGGTGTTGAACTCGATCAACTTGCCAACGGCATGCGTCAGCGACGGCGGCAGCACCAGCCAGCCCAGGCGCCAGCCGGTCATCAGAAAACTCTTGGAAAAGCTGTGCGTCACGATCAGCCGGTCCTCGGGCTCGGCCACGTCCAGAAAGCTGGGCGCGGCGCCGTTGGCCGTGTCGCCTGCGTAGTACAGCCGCTCATACACCTCGTCCGCCAAAATCCACGTGCCCGTGCGGCGGCAGTGCGCCAGGATGGCGGCTTGCTCCTCGCGCGTCAGCGTCCAGCCGGTGGGGTTGTTGGGGGCGTTGACCACCAGCAGGCGCGTGCCGGGCGTGATCGCGGTCAGCAGCGCGTCCATGTCCAGGCGCCATGCGCCCTGTGCGTCGGCCCCCAGGGGCACGGTGCGCACCTGCGCGCCCAGAATGCGCGGCTGCGCCACCAGGTTGGGCCACACGGGCGTGACCAGCACCACCTCGTCGCCCGCGTCCACCAGGGCCTGCACGGCCACCATCAGGCCGTTCACGCCGCCCGATGTGACGGCAATGCGGTCGAACCACGCGTCGGTGTGCTGCTGCGGGTGCAGGCCGTGCATGTAGCCGGCAATCGCGTGGCGCAGCTCGGGCAGGCCCAGGTTGTGGGCGTAAAAGGTCTCGCCGTGCTGCAGCGATGCAATGGCCGCCTCGCGGATGAAATCGGGCGTCACCTCGTCGCTCTCGCCAAACCAGAATTTCAGCACATCGCTGCGCCCCAGGCCTTCGTTGGCCACCTCGCGGATGCGCGACTCTTCCAGGCTTTGGACTACTTCTCGCATGCAATCTCCTTGAAATACACAGCCATCATCGCAGGCGTATAGTCATTTTTTTGATTTTTTCACCACATTGGCTGACCAATCAACGCCCATGACCTACCCCAACACCCAGCTCTTCATCGCAGGCCAGTGGCAAGACGCCGCCGAAGGCAAGACCCTTGCCGTGTTCAACCCCGCCACCGGCAAAGAAATCGGCCGTGTGGCCCATGCCTCCAAGGTGGACCTGGACCGCGCACTGGACGCCGCACAAAAGGGCTTTGAAGCCTGGCGCGACATGCCCGCTGCCGAGCGCGCCAAGACCATGCGCCGCGCCGCGGCCCTGATGCGCGAGCGTGCCGAATCAATAGCCGCCATCATGGTGCAAGAGCAGGGCAAGCCCCTGGCAGAAGCCAAGGTCGAGACCATGGCGTCCGCCGACATCATCGAATGGTTTGCCGACGAATCGCTGCGCGTGTACGGGCGCATCGTGCCTTCGCGCAACCTCAAGGCCACGCAGATGGTGCTGAAGGACCCCGTGGGCCCCGTGGCGGCCTTCACGCCGTGGAACTTCCCCATCAACCAGG
>DATLGV010000547.1:0-5836 GCA_035540275.1 Acidovorax sp.
GCCTATCCGGTGGAGGTGTTGGCGCAAACCCTGTCGTCGATACGGCTCGGGCTGGGGGTGGTGGAGCCAGGCTGGGCCACCCCGGTGGGTGGGCTGGTGCTGGCGCTGGTGGTTTTGTATGTGGCGGCGCTCGCGCCGCGCATGGCGCGTCCGGCGGGTGTGGCGACTGGCGCCCTGCTCGCGATCGGCCTTGTCACCACCGAATGGACCCTGCTGCGCTATGGCGGTTTGTGGGTTCCGCTGGGGCTGCCGGTGCTGGCCCTGCTGGCAGGAGCGTCCGTGGTGGCGCTTTTGCACCACGGACGAAAGGGCGAAGCCTTCGGGCGTTCCGCCGAAACCGCCGAGGCCGACCGCATGATGGGACTGGCTCTGCATGGCCAGGGCCAGCTGGACATGGCCTTTGAGCGCCTGCGCAAGGTGCCCGCCAGCGGACCGCTTCTGGACAACCTCTACCACCTGGCAGAGGATTTCGAGCGCAAGCGCCAATTCGCCAAGGCCCAGGCGGTATACGAGCACATCCTGCGCCAAGACCGCCAGTACAGGGACGTGCGCCGCCGCTACAAGCGTGCCCGTGCCCATGCCCAAACCGGCGTGCAGACTCCGCCCGGCGTGAAGGATTCCGTGCCGCAGGCCGACCTTGGCGCACCCCGGCTGCCAGGCGACGCCTCGGGGGGCATGCCGATGCTGGGCCGTTACCAGATCGACCGCGAGATTGGCAAGGGTGCCATGGGAGTGGTGTATCTGGGGCGCGATCCCAAGATCGGCCGCGTCGTGGCCATCAAGACGCTGGCCCTGGGCCAGGAATTTGAAGGCGATGCCCTGATCGATGCGCGCGCCCGGTTCTTCCGCGAGGCCGAGACCGCGGGACGGTTGCAGCATCCGAACATCGTCACCATTTTTGATGCTGGCGAGGAGCACGACCTTGCCTACATCGCCATGGAGTTCCTCAGAGGCCAGGACCTGACCCATGCCTGCGGCCAGGACCGGTTGCTGCCAGTACCCACCGTGCTTTCCATCGCAGTCCGGGTGGCAGATGCACTGGACTACGCCCATGCCCACCAGGTGGTGCACCGCGACATCAAGCCGGCCAACATCATGTTTGACAGTGCGGCGGACGCGGTCAAGGTGACCGACTTTGGCATTGCACGCATCACGGATTCGAGCAAGACCCGCACGGGGGTGGTGCTGGGTACGCCCAGCTTCATGTCCCCCGAGCAGCTGGCCGGCAAAAAGGTCGATGGACGCTCGGACCTCTACTCGCTGGGCATCACCGTGTTCCAGTTGCTGACGGGGTCGCTGCCGCTGCGTGGCGCGTCCATGACCGAACTGATGCACAAGATCGCCAGCGTGGAGGCGCCCGATGTGCGCCAGCTGCGCCCTGAGCTCTCTGCCGCCGTGGCCCGGGTCGTGGCGCTGGCGGTGCAAAAGCGTCCGGAGGCCCGCTATCAGACTGGGCGGCAGTTTGCAGCGGATCTGCGGCAGGCCATGGCCGGTGATGCCAGCCCCCTCCCTGAAGCAGTCGTCTATGATTCGGACCGCGATGCAACCGGGCAAGAAATGGCGGATTTTCAGGAAACCGTGATGGAGCCCCCCGCCGTGCGGGGTGCGGCAGCCCCGCCGATTTCAAGGGCCCCATGACGCACGCCTCCACATCCATGACCTACGAATTCACTGCGCGGACGGACAAAGGCCGCGTGCGCTCCAACAACGAAGACGCGGTAGCCGTTGACCGCGATGCGCAGGTCGCCATCCTGGCCGATGGCATGGGCGGCTATAACGCCGGAGAGGTGGCCAGCGGCATGGCCACTACCTTCATACGGACTGAAATGGCGCGTTGGCTGGCCCAGGCCGGCACGAACCCGCAGTCCACCGACGTGCGCCGGGCGCTGGAAATTTGCGTGGAAAACGCCAACCACGCCATTTTGGGCGCATCCCTCTCCAACCCGCAGTATGCGGGCATGGGCACCACGCTGGTGGCGGCCGTGTTCCATGGCAGCCGCCTGATCCTGGGGCATATCGGCGATTCGCGCTGCTATCGGCTGCGTGGTGGCGCCCTGCAGCAAATCACGCGTGACCACTCCTGGCTGCAAGAGCAGGTGGATGCGGGGCTGCTGACAGCGCAGCAGGCGGCGGCGTCGTCCAACCGGAACCTGGTCACCCGCGCTCTGGGCGTGGAGCCCAATGTGTTGATGGAAGTCAACGAGTTCCAGGTGGCGCCGAATGATCTGTTCCTGCTGTGCTCCGATGGGCTCACCGACATGGTGTCGGACTCGGACCTGGCGGAGCTGGTGCGCGCGCCCATGCCCTTGGAGGAAAAAGCCACACGGCTCATCGACACCGCCAATGCCAACGGGGGGCGTGATAACGTGAGCGTGCTGCTGGTGCAGGCTGCCGCAGGAGGCAGAAAGCGCGGCCTCATGTCCCGATTGCTAGGGGCCTCTTGAACGGCCCGACCCACAACAATTCATCACATCAGGAGTGGATCATGCCGAGAATGATCGTTTCAATCGACGGCGTTGTCATCAAGGAAGTGCAGCTGACCAAGGAGCGAACCACCCTGGGTCGGCGCCCCTACAACGACATCGTGATCGACAACCTTGCAGTAAGCGGCGAGCATGCCGTGCTCCACATGGCGGGACAGGATGTGGAGATTGAGGACCTGGGCAGCACCAACGGCACCTATGTGAACGCCAAGGCCGTCAAGCGCCAGGAATTGCGCAATGGCGATACGGTGGAAGTGGGCAAGTACAAGATCCGCTTCCTGCAGGATGCCGAAGGCCAGAACTTCGAGAAGACCATGATCTTCAAGCCCGGCATGGTGCCGCATGCCGCGGCGGCCGCCCGGCCCGTTGCGGCGGCACCGGCGCCGGTTTCGGCCGTGATTCGGGTCCTGTCCGGTACTGCGGCGGGGCGTGAAGTGTCGCTGCAAAAGGTAGTGACCACCATCGGCAAGCCCGGCGTGGCGGTGGCTTCGATCACCAAGCGGCATCAGGGTTTTGTGCTGGCCCATGTCGAAGGTCCTGACATGCCTTTGCTCAACGGCGCCGCCATCGGTGCGTCGCCGGTTCCCCTCAAGCACGGTGACCGCCTGGAACTGGCGGGCACCGAGATGCAGTTCGAGCAAAGCTGACGTCCGGCAGGGGGCTCGCGCCATCGCCGCGGGCCCTTGCTGACCTGACTCCCTCCTCCTTCCTGCGCGCGGACACATGCTGCAGTCCCTGTCGCATCTGTTTGGCCAGCGCTGGCGGCGCATTGCGGTCACGCTGATACCGCTGGTGTTTGCGCTGCTGCATGTGGCCGATGTGCTCCACCTGCAGGTGCTGGAACGGCTGGACCACATCATCTACGACACCCGCCTGCGGGTGACCATGCCCCGCACGCTGGATGAGCGGATCGTCATCGTCGATATCGATGAAAAGAGCCTCGGGCGTATCGGCCAATGGCCCTGGCGCAGGGACAAGATGGCCGCGCTGGTGCACGAACTGTTTGAGCGCCAGCAAGTATCGGTGGTGGGGTTTGACGTGCTGTTTGCAGAGGCCGATGAAAGCTCGGGCCTCTCTACGCTGCAGCAGCTGGCGCAGGGACCTTTGCGCGGTCAGCCGGCCTTCCGGGAGCAACTGGAACGCCTGGCACCATCGCTGGACTATGACGCGCTTTTTGCGCGGGCCCTGCAGGGACAGCCGGTGGTGCTGGGTTACTACCTGTCGGGCGAAGACCGCGACGGCATCACCAAAGGCATGCTGCCAGACCCGGCCCTTCCGCTGGAGCGCTTGCGGGGTTTGCCCCTGGGGGCGACCACCTGGCGCGGGTACAGCAGCAACATCGAAGCGCTGACCCGCGCGGCACCGGCAGCGGGGTTCTTCAACTCCATCACGGACGAGGACGGGGTGGTTCGCTCCCTGCCCCTGTTGGCCGAGTACCAGGGACAGTATTACGAATCGCTGGCGTTGGCCATGTTCCGCACCGCCATCGGGCTGCCAGAAATCCATCCGGGCTTTGTGAACCCCACACCTGCCGGTACGCATGATTTGCTCCAGAGCATCGTATTGCGCCAGGAGGGTCGCACGCTGGCGCTCCCTGTGGACCAGCAGCTGGCCACCCTCATTCCCTACCGGGGGCCAGGCGATGCCAAAGGGGGGTCCTACCGGTACATCTCCGCGTCCGACGTTCTGGATGGTGCGCTGCCGCCTGCCCAGCTCAAGGACCAACTGGTGCTGGTCGGCTCCACGGCGCCTGGCTTGCTGGATTTGCGCGTGACCCCGGTGGGCAGAACCTACCCCGGCGTAGAAACCCACGCCAACGTGTTGTCGGCATTCCTGGATGGCAAAAGCATCGTTCGCCCCGACTACGCCGCCGGGTTCGATGTGCTGCAGCTCCTGTGCGCGGGGCTGCTGCTGGCCGTGGCGTTGCCGCTCCTGTCCGCATCGTCTGCGGTCTTGCTGAGCGCCGGCGTGGTGTGTGCGCTCGTGGGGCTGAACCTGTGGCTGTATATCGCCCAAGGTTTGGCGTTGCCGCTGGCGACGGCGGTGGTGATGTCGATGCTGGCCTTTGCGCTCAACATGGCATACGGCTATTTTGTGGAAAGCCGCTCCAAGCGCGAGCTGGCGGCGCTGTTCAGTGCCTATGTGCCGCCGGAGCTGGTGGCCGAGATGGTCAAGCAGCCGGAACACTACAGCATGCAGGCCACCAACCGGGAACTGACCGTGATGTTCTGCGACATGCGAGGCTTCACCGCCATGTCCGAACGCATGGAGCCTTTGCAATTGCAAGGATTGCTGAACGAGGTGTTCAGCAGGCTCACCCACATCATCCGCAGCCACCGGGGCACGATTGACAAATACATGGGAGACTGCGTGATGGCCTTTTGGGGTGCCCCCGTGGCCACGCCAGACCATGCGCAGCTGGCGGTGACTGCGGCCCTGGAAATGTCGCAGGCGATTGGGCACATCAACGCGGATCACCGCCAGCGCGGCCTGCCCGAGATCGGGGTGGGCATCGGTCTCAATACCGGCATCATGTGCGTGGGCGACATGGGCTCGGACATCCGGCGCAGCTACACGGTCATCGGCGATGCAGTCAACCTCGGCTCGCGCCTGGAGGGGCTGTCCAAACACTACGGTACATCGATCGTGGTGAGCGAATCTGCCGTGCAGCGCGCTCCGCAGTTTGTGTGGCAGGCCATGGACCGCGTACGCGTCAAGGGCAAGGCGCAGGCCGTGCCCATCTACCAGCCGCTTGCGCACCAGGGAGAGCTATCCGCCGACCTTGCCGAAGAACTGGCGGTGTGGAAGGGTTTCCTGCGTGCCTATGCGGCGCAGGAATGGGCACAATGCGACAGACTGATGGCGCCGTTGCAACAGCGCAGGCCTGAATGCAGGCTGTACGGGCTGTATGCCGCCCGGGTCGAGGCCCTGCGTGGGCAGGCTTTCGACCCCGACTGGGACAGCGCCACCCATTTCGACACCAAGTAGAAGGCTCCACATGAAGGTTCGCGTGCTGGGATGCTCCGGCGCCATCGCCAAGGACTGCCGCACGACCTCGTTCTTGATCGGGGACAGCATCCTGCTCGACGCGGGCACCGGGGTGGGCGACCTCACGCTGGATGAAATGGGCAAGATCGACCATGTGCTGCTGACCCATTCCCATCTGGACCACATCGCCGCTCTACCCCTGATGCTGGACGCGGTATCGTCCCAGCGACGCCGGCCCGTGCAGGTGCACGCCCTGGCCGCCACCATCGGCGCGCTGCAGGCCCATGTATTCAACAACGTCATCTGGCCCGATTTCAGCGCCATACCGTCGGCGGCATCCCCCTTCTTGCAGTACCAGGCCTTTG